>JAPDPX010000002.1:0-258873 GCA_034506255.1 candidate division KSB1 bacterium
TGTTGCGCCGCTTTGGCGAGGCCACGGAACTGCCGCTGCGCGAGCAAGTGGCAAGGGCGTTGGTGAATAAAGGCTACAGACTCGGCCAACTCAATCGCAGCGAAGAAGAGCTTGCGGCTTATGACGAAGTGTTGCGCCGCTTTGGCGAGGCCACGGAACTGCCGCTGCGCGAGCGAGTGGCAAAGGCGTTGAGGAATAAAGGCATCACGCTTGGCCAACTCAAACGCAGCGAAGAAGCGCTTGCGGCTTATGACGAGGTGTTGCGCCGCTTTGGCGAGGCCACGGAACTGCCGCTGCGCGAGCAAGTGGCAACGGCGTTGGTGAATAAAGGCTACAGACTCGGCCAACTCAAACGCAGCGAAGAAGAGCTTGCGGCTTATGACGAAGTGTTGCGCCGCTTTGGCGAGGCCACGGAACTGCCGCTGCGCGAGCAAGTGGCAATGGCACTGAATGGTATCGGTTTCAAACTGCTCTGTGAAGCCAAACAGATTTGGGCCAATGGTGAAGCCGGGAAAGCCAAACAGCACTTGCTGCTCGCACAAGAAAAGATCGTGGCATCGCTCGAACGCCGCCCGCAGGAACCGGTTGCCCTTGGCAACTACGGGTATATCCAATTCCTCCTGGGCGAAAAAGAGCACGCCCGCGAGCTACTCACACAAGCAATCACCATCGGCGGAGAAAAGATTCGGCAAGGTGAACTCGAGGACGCAGATATCCATCCGTTGCCGCAAGATGAGGAATTTCGCGCACTCGTACAGATCATCCCCTTGCAACAAAAAGGGCAAGTAGGCAGCGCCTGATGGTTTGATCCGCTGCCATCCCGCTTTCTCAATGATCATGGCGGCTCCTTAAACGCCAAATTCCTGGTCATGACTTCTATTATCAAGAACAAACGACTGGTAGTTATAGCGAACAAATTCGGGACGGTTTTCAACACATAAAGGACCGGGCTCGACAGTGCGGCTATGAGCCTTCAGCCCAAAAAGCAAATGGTATCCCACGTACCATCGGCGCTCAATTAGTCGGTTATGAGTGCGCATTAGAAATTTCTGAAGCCATTTCCTGCTTGCAGAATAGCAGTAGACAATATTGCAGCGTTGTATAAGGAGTATCAGCAAGCAGGGGTTATCCATCCAAACGGGACTTTAGAAGAAAAGTCTTGGGGCAGGAAAGAGTTTGTCGCGCTTGATATGGATGGAAACGGGCTCTTTTTCTTTGAAGATGATTAATTCCTGAAAGAATGCCGCCCAACACGCACTCGCACCTGACGCCGCGCAGCGCAGCGGAGCGGCGCAGGTGAAGCGCAAACCGTTGAATTTAAACCACAATGCTGTTGAAACCATTGCGGAATGACTCGAATTCGACAAGAATGCAATTGGGGCCGGCAGCGACGAAGGCGCGGCTATCCGCGAATCCTCATACCGGCGTTGAGGCGTTGCAGAGACGTGGTGATGCCCCGCCGCTGATTTGATGCGCCGCGGGGCCGGCCCGGCTGCGTCGCTACCTCAACACTTTTCCCTTGCACGCCACCGGCAAATGAGGCATATTCTCTGCGCGCATGCCACTCACGCCCAATCCCAGGCAGGAAAAATCATGAACGTGCAAGTGTTGCTGATCCTCATCACCGCGGCCGGCATTCTCATCAGCTTCGCGGTGATCCTTTCCATTTTTCTCGGCAAGAAGATCGAGGATACCGCGGGCCGGCAGAAGCTGAGCCTGTTCGGCAAGCTGGAGCTGGAAGCCAACACTTTGGTGATGCTGCTGGCGCTCGGCATTCTGCAAACGCTCGCACCGGTGGCCGTGATGGTATGGAAGCCGGAACTGTTCCGGCCCGCCGGCGGTGTGATGCCGCTGACGCTCAACATCACCGGCACCGTCAGCACCGCGGATGACGGCGTACCCAGTCCCAATGCGCCGGTGCTGGTGCGGCTCTTTCGCCGCGAAAGCGCGGATTCGCTGCAGTTGCTGCGCCAGGAGGAGGCCGATCCCACCGAGTATGCCTTTTACTTTCAGGAAATTCCCATCCTGAGTGAGACCGACCGCTTTCGCATTGTCGCGCAACAGGGCGACAGCCTGAAGGATTTGAAGGAACTGCGCATCGCCCTGCAGCATGTCAAGATGCAACTGAGAAGAGTGAATTAGGAGCGCGCCATGAGATTGCTCATGCTCCCGGTTGTGCTGCTTACCGGCTGGTTGTGGCTGGCCGGCGGGGAAAAATCGAACCCGCGCAGGGTGCAGCCGGCGCCGCAGACTTATCCCGCCGCCATCCTCGCCAAAGTGGACAGTGTCGAAATGCGGCTGGTGAGCGCGGGGCCTTTCATCTACGGCAGCTCGCCGGCCGAGGTGGAGAATTTGCCCGCCGCCAAACAGCGCGCTTTTTTCAAGACTGAGACCCAGGCGACGGCACGGCAACAGGCGCGCACCGGCGATTTCTACATCGACATTCACGAAGTCACCAACGCGCAGTATGCCAAATTCCTGCAGGCCACCGGGCATCGCCAGCCTGCATTTTGGAATGACCGGCTGCTGCGGCAGCCGCGCTATCCGGTGGTGGGCATCGGCTGGGAAGATGCCCGTGCTTATGCGGCGTGGGCGGGCAAGCGTCTGCCGACGGAGTGGGAGTGGGAGAAGGCGGCGCGCGGCACGGACGGCCGCCGCTGGCCATGGGGCAATCAGTTCGGGGTGGGCAACTGCAACTCCGAAGAAATCGGATTGGGCACCATTGCGGCGGTGGGCAGCTACAAAGGCGTGAGCCCCTTCGGGTTGTTCGACATGGCGGGCAATGTGTGGGAAATGTGCGAGGGCCAGTGGTCGGACGGCCGGCGCAGCGGGCCGGTGATGCGCGGGGGCTGCTTCAACAATGATCGCTATGGCGTGCGCACCACCGTGCGCTGGTCGCCGCGCAGTGAAGCGCAGATTCAGAACGGCACGGCCTGGCTGGGATTTCGCTGTGTGATGGATGCCGCGCAGGTAAAGTTGGGCGTGAACGCAGAGATCGTGGAATAGCGCCGCGCTGCTGAAGTGTTTTGCTGCAGCGTTTCAACTTGGAAACAACGGGCGTGTTTTCGCCATGGCCAGGAAACTCTGCGGCAGGTTTGTCTCTTTGGAGTGAAATCGTTGTTCCAATTGCAATAATCTCCTCCAGCGGATTGACACAACTCAACTGATAAATGGCTTTTTCATCCGCCGGGTTGTTTCTATCCTTTGGCGATTTCCCTTGAGTTGCGGTTGATTCATGTTGGGAGCTTGCTGTTGAATCAAGTCGGGGGTGGGTATGAAGCGCGCGCTGTTGGTGCTGGGGCTGTTGGCCGCCAGAGCCGGGGCCCAGGTCATTCTCTCCGAAGTGATGTTCAATCCCCGCGGCAATGAAAACCACAACGAGTTTGTCGAGTTGTTCAACGCGAGTGTGACCGATTCGGTCAGCCTGGCGGGCTGGCGCATTGGCGACCAGGCGGCTGTCGATAACATCGTGGCCTGGCGGGCGGGCTTGGTGTTGCGGCCGCAGCAATTCGCCGTCATTCTGGATCCCACCTATTTCAGCTCTTCGACGCAATATCAAACTCTCATCCCGGCGGAGGCGCTGGTGGTGACGATCAGCGACAATGCCTTTGGCAGCGGCGGCTTTTCCAACAGCACGGCGGAGACGGTGATCTTGCTGAATGCCGCAGGCGACACGGTGGCGCAATATCTCTACTCGCCCGGCAACCCTGACGGCATATCGGATGAGAAGATCGAGCTGACCGACGATGACGGTCCGGCGAACTGGGCGGATGCTTTGTCGGCCGATGGCACGCCGGGCGCCCGCAACTCCGTGATGCCCGGCCTGCACGATGCCGGCCTGGTGCCGGGCAGCCTGCAGATCGAGCCGGCGGCGCTGCGCGCGGGGACGGCGGCCAGAGTGCGGTTGCGGGTGCGCAATCACGGCCTCGCTGCCATCGCGACGTTCAAGATCACACTGCATCTCATGCCGGCGCGACCGGAATATTTCGCACCGGTCTCCCCGGGAGAGGCGACTTTCGGGCAGAGTCTCGGTCGCGGCGAGGAAACCGAGGTTGCGCTGATGACAGTGCCTCTGCCGGCGGGAGAATATATTTTGCAGGCGCGGTTGAGCTTGGCGGACGACAGCAATGCTCGCAATGATGCCCTCGATCTGCCGGTGGCCATTGGCTGGCCGCGGCAGACCATCGTGATCAACGAGATCATGTTTGCGCCCGCCGGCGGCCGGCCGGAATGGCTCGAGCTGTACAATCCGCAGAGTCACGATGTGCCGTTGCAGGACTGGTGGGCGGTCGATGAAGCGGGCAGCCGGGCGGCAGTCGTTGAAAACTACTCCATCCCGGCGCGCAGCTTGCGCGTGCTCACCGCCTCCCGGGGGTTGGCCGCGCTTTATCATCTCCCCGAACATGCCGTGTTGCTCACACCGGCATTTCCGCTGTTGAACAATGCCGGCGATCTGATCGTGCTGCGCGATTTCAGCGGCGCGGTGATCGACTCCGTCTTTTATGAAGGTGATTGGGGCGAGGCCGGCAAGTCGATCGAAAAGATCTGGTATGAACGCGACAACAGCCGGCGCAACTGGCTGCCGAGTCGCGGTGCACGGGGTGCAACCCCGGCGGATTTCAACAGCGTCAGCCCGCGGGAATACGATTTACAACTCGAGCTTCTGAGTTTTTTGCCAGCCCGTCCGCGCGCCGGCGAGCCGGTGCGGCTGACGGCGGGCGTCTTTAACCGCGGCCGCCGCGCGCTGGAAAATTTCACGGTGCACTTTTTCCATGACCCCGTCGGCACGCAGGATGCGACGCTGCTGGAAGAATTGGGCGCCGTCACCGTTTCGCAAGCACTGGCTGCCGAACAAACGATCATGGTCGGTCTCGACTGGCCGCAGCCGCCCTCCGGAATCAACCGGGTGATGGCGGAGGCGCGTGAGCCGCGTGATTTGGTGATGGACAACAACCGCACCATGGCAGAAGTGCCGGTGGGATATGCCGCGCACACGCTGGTGATCAATGAAATTTATTACGCCCCGCGCAGCGGCGAAGTCGAATGGTTCGAGCTGTTCAATCTCAGCAACGCGCCGGTCAATCTCCGCCGGTGGCGCTGGCGCGACGCGGACGCGGAGGAAACCGCCAGCCTGCCGGACAGCACTTTGATTCTGCTGGCCGGCGGCTTTGCGGTGGTCGCGGCGGCAGGCACTCTGCCCAACCCCGGGAACACGGCTGTGCATGTGGTTCCCAGCCGCTGGTTGACCTTGAACAACGATCGCGAACGGCTGAGCGTGTGGGATTTTAACGGCGGCTGGCAGGACAGTGTGGCCTTCCGCAGCACCTGGGGCGGAGCCGCGGGATTCTCGCTGGAACGCATCAATCCGAGGCTGCCGGCACAGGACAGCAGCAATTGGAGCACCTGTGTCGCAGCCGCCGGTGCAACGCCGGGGCGACAAAATTCGGTTTTCACCGCGATTCTGCCGAGCGCGGCCACATTGAGCATTTCCCCCAATCCCTTCTCTCCCGATGATGACGGCATCGCTGATTTTGCCATCTGCCAGTTGAACCTGCCGGTGGCAACCGCCAGTGTTCATGTCAAGATTTATGATCTGCGCGGCCGTCTGGTGCGGTGGTTGTTGAACAACCGGCCGGTCGGTTCGAATTTTCAGGTGGTGTGGGATGGCCGGGATGAGAATGGCCGGCTGCTGCGCTCGGGCGTTTATTTGGTGTTCCTGCAAGCCGTGCACGGGAATTCAGGCAGGTTGCTTTCGGCAAAAACCACGGTGGTGCTGGCCCGGCCGGTGGACTGAGTCCCGTGCCGGCGTCAATTGTTTGACGGAGGATGATCCGGCGGGCGTGGGAGCCTGAGGTGTCCGCTGCTGGTGCCAAAGAATTCATTGCATTTTAGGGATGTTGCGGTTATATTTTTCGCTCAATTATGGCATTCGCTCAGCAACTTGCCGCGGTCCAGCAGAGGATCGCCGACGCCTGCCAGACCGCCGGTCGTGATCCGGCAGAGATAACCCTGATTGGCGTCACCAAAACGGTTGCCTTTGAAGACATCCTGGCGGCGAGTCAAAGCGGCCTGCGGCACTTTGGTGAGAATCGGGTGCAGGAGGCGGCACGCAAAATCAGTGCGGCTCGTGCCGCCGGGCTGCAGGCGCAATGGCACCTCGTCGGCCATTTGCAAACCAACAAGGCCAAAGAGGCCGTGGCCTTGTTCGACGTGATTCAATCGGTCGATAGCGTGCGGGTGGCGGAGGCGTTGCAGCGCCACGCCGAGAAGGTGCCGCGCCGGCTGGAGGTGCTGCTGCAGGTGAATACTTCGGCGGAGGCGACCAAATTCGGAGTGGCGCCGGCCGAGGCGGCGAAGCTGGCGGCTGAGATTGCGGCGTTTCCCAATTTGCATTTGACCGGCTTGATGACCATCGGCGCACTGACCACCGACAGCGGGATCATCCGCCGCTGCTTTCAAACGCTGCGCGTGCTGTTGCAGGAGCTTGCCGCGCTGCACCTGCCCAACACCAATTTACATCATCTCTCGATGGGCATGACGGATGATTTCGAGCTGGCAATCGCGGAAGGCGCAACCATGGTGCGCATCGGCCGCGCCCTTTTCGGGGAACGCCGCTAGTCCCGCGGCAGCCGGCCGGCAGCGAAAAAGTCGCCGCCGGCGGTGCGCAAACGCAGCCGTGCGGACGTACTAAAGAATTCCACCCAACACGGGAGAAGGAACGTGCGACTCACACCGCTCGACATAAAAAAACAACAGTTCAAGCGCGCCGTGCGCGGCTATGATCGCGACGAGGTCAACACCTTTCTCGAGATGGTGGCTGAGGAGCTGGAGAGTCTGTTGCACGAGCGCAACCGTCAGTCCGACGAAATCATCCGGCTGCGCACGCAGTTGCAGGACTATCAGGATGTCGAACAGACCCTGAAGCATGCGCTGAAAAACACGCAGGAGACGGCACTGCAATCGCTGGAGAATTCCCGGCGCGAAGCCGAGATGATCATCCGCGATGCCGAATTGGAGGCGGAAAAGATCATTCGGGATGCCAAAGTCAGGCTGGCGGAATTGAAGAATGAACTGATGGTGGTAAAGGCGCAAAAAAGTTCGTTTGCACGGCGGTTGCGCCATCTCCTGGAAAGCCAGCTTGAATTGATCGGGGTGCTCGAGTTGGATGATTTGGGTTTCGGCGAAATTGATGCACCATCGGGGAGCACCCGTCCGGCCGCCGAGAATGCGTCGGTCAAAACCAGCCCGGCCGCCGCTCCCTCTGCCGCTCCGGAGGCGCCGCGCCGTGCGCCGGTGCGGCCCGTGGCAGGTCCGGCCAGGGAATTCCGGCCGGTAAGTGAAGCCGCCGCGGCCGCGACCCGCACCACCATTGACAAGAAGGAGACCCGCATTTCAGATTTCATCACCTGACCACCCGCTGCACCTTTCGACTACCGCTTGACACCATCTGGGCATGAATCTGGCAGTGTATGCCCCGCCAGATTTTTCATCATTGACTCTACAACACAAGGACTGCACCATGTCGAAATCGAGGATCCATTGGCAGTGGGGAGCGGTGTGTCTTTGCATCGGCTCTCTGCTTTTTTCCGGTTGCGCCGCGCGCCTGGCATTGCAGGATGATGCCGGCCAGCCGATCAAACGCAGCGAAGTTGAGGCCAAAAAGAAGAACAACAATTTTTGGCTTTACACCCTGGGGGGCGGTGCCTTGAGTTTTGGCGCGAGCTTTTTCACCGGCGCAATGATCGAGCGCGGAGTTGACAGCGACAATCGCGTGGCCCTGTGGTCGATCACCGGCGCCGGCACGGTGTTGGGAACACTGATTTTTTCCCACAATGGCAAAGTGCGTGATTTCAATCTGGCAGTGGAGGCGGTGAAGGATGCCCGCCAGCAGGAGCTGAACGCAAAGATCAAAAACGAGCATGAGCGCCAGGAAAAACTCGCCGCGGAACGCAAACGCATCGAAGAAGAGCGCAAACGCCAGGAAAGTGAACGCCAGCAGTTGCTCGAACAAATTCGTGATAAACAAAAAAAGAAAGACCAACCTTAAACTTTCCGCCGGCCACTCCCGCAGCGGGCAGGCGCCACCCCGCGCCAGCACATGCCCGGTCGGGGAGCCGCCGGCTGCACCTCGAGTCGGACACACAATTTTGATTTGAGGAGGGAAATCGCCTCGCCATGAGCCCCTTATTACAGCAGATCGATGAAGCGGTCGCTGTCATCCGCCAGCACAGCAAGACCCGGCCTGAAATCGGCATTATTTTGGGAACCGGTCTGGGCGCGCTGGCGCGGGAGATCAAAACCGAGGCGACCATCTCCTACGCTGATTTGCCCCATTTCCCCGTTGCGACCGTCGAAAGCCACGCCGGCCGCCTGATCTTCGGCACGCTCGGGAACAAACAGGTGATGGCCATGCAGGGCCGCTTTCATTACTATGAAGGCTACTCCATGAAGCAAATCACCTTCCCGGTGCGCGTGATGAAGGCGATGGGCTGCCACACCCTGGTGGTGTCGAATGCCTGCGGCGGCATGAATCCGCTTTTCGCACCCGGCGACATCATGATCATGACCGATCATATCAACCTGCTGGGTGACAATCCCCTCATTGGCCCCAATGAGGAGGCCCTCGGCCCGCGCTTTCCTGACATGTCGGAGCCCTACACCGCCTCTCTGATTGCGCTGGCCGAGCAGGTGGCCCTGGAAGCCGGCATCCGCGTGCAAAAGGGCGTGTATGTCGCGCTTTCCGGCCCCAATCTCGAAACCCGCGCGGAATACCGCTTCCTGCGCCTGATCGGCGCCGATGTCGTCGGGATGAGCACGGTGCCGGAAGTCATCGTCGCCGTCCATTCCGGCATGAAAGTGCTGGGCCTGTCGGTGATCACTGATTCCTGTCTGCCCGATGCCCTGGAGCCGGTCGATATCGCCAAGATCATCAAAATTGCCGGTGACGCCGAACCCAAGCTCACGTTGATCATGAAACGAGTCATCGAGCGGATGTAGGGAACACGAAGCCGCGCCGGCCGCCACCACCAACGCGCCGGCGTCCCGTGCCTGCGCAACACCTTATTGAATACCTCACGTTCGTTCAGCAACAAGGCAAATCAGGATGTACAAACCCTTTCCCCAGGAACTCAACCTGCCCGCGATTGAGGAAGAAGTGCTGCAATTTTGGCAGCAGGCTGACATCTTCCGCAAGAGCATCAGCTCCCGTCCGGCCGACCGGCCGTTTGTCTTCTATGAAGGCCCGCCCACTGCCAACGGCAGGCCCGGCATTCATCATGTGCTTGCGCGCACCATGAAGGATTTCGGCTGCCGCTTCAAGACCATGCAGGGTTACCGCGTCGAGCGCAAAGCCGGATGGGACACCCACGGCCTGCCGGTCGAGATCGAAGTCGAAAAACAACTCAAATTCACCAAAAAAGATCAGATCCTGTCCTACGGCATCGACAAATTCAACGCCCGCTGCCGGGAAAGCGTGTGGACCTACAAGCAAATGTGGGATCAACTGACCACGCGCATGGGCTACTGGGTCGATCTCGAACATCCCTACATCACCTACGAGAACCAATACATCGAGAGTGTGTGGTGGCTCCTCAAGCAGTTGTGGGAGCGCGATCTGCTTTATCGCGGCCACAAGATTGTGCCTTATTGCCCGCGCTGCGAGACCCCGCTCTCCAGCCATGAAGTGGCGCAGGGCTATGATGACGTCGATGATCCCTCGGTGTTCGTGAAGATGCCCCTGCAACAGGACCCGGCGACCTGCTTCCTGGTGTGGACGACGACGCCGTGGACGCTGATTTCCAACGTCGCACTCGCCCTGCATCCCCATGTCTTTTATGTCAAGGTGCGGCATCGCGGCGAGCAGCTCATCCTCGCCGAGCCCCGCCTGGAAGTGCTCGACGGCGAGTATGAGATTCTCGAACGCCAGCCGGGCCGGGCGCTGGCCGGCATCGCCTACCAGCCGTTGTTCCGCTTTCTGCACAGCCCGAAACGCTCGCATTACACCGTGCTGGCCGATTTTGTGACCACCACCGACGGCAGCGGCATCGTGCATTTGGCCCCCGCCTTCGGCCAGGACGATTATCAAGCCGGCGTGCAGTATGATTTGCCGTTCTTCCAGCCGATCGACAAGAGCGGCCGCTTCACCAGCGAGGTCACGCCCTGGCAGGGCCGGTTCTTCAAAGACGCCGATCCCGAAATCATTGCGACACTGCAGCAGCAGGGCCGGCTCTACAAGGTTGAAACCTACCGCCACAGCTATCCGCATTGCTGGCGCGACGACACGCCGCTGATCTATTATGCCAGGGAATCGTGGTACATCCGCACCACCCGTTTCAAGGATCGCTTCGTCGAATTGAACCGGCAAATCAAATGGTATCCACCGGAGGTGGGCGCGGGCCGCTTTGGCGAGTGGCTGGCCAACAATGTCGACTGGGCCCTGTCACGCGACCGCTTCTGGGGAACCCCGCTGCCGATCTGGCTGGATGAAGACGGCGCGGCGCACTGCGTCGGCTCGGTGCAGGAGCTCGCCGAGCTGAGCGGCCGCGATCTCTCCGGGCTCGATCTGCACCGCCCCCATGTCGATGACATCACCTTCCGCAACCCCAAGAACGGCAAACTCATGCGCCGCACGCCGGAGGTGATCGATGTCTGGTTCGACAGCGGCGCCATGCCGGTGGCGCAGTGGCACTACCCCTTCGAGAACCGCGAGCTTTTCGCACGCAATTTCCCCGCGGATTTCATCAGCGAGGCCATTGACCAGACGCGCGGCTGGTTTTACTCGCTGCTCGCCATCGCGGCGATGCTGTTCGACAAACCCTGCTTCAAGAACTGCGTCGTGCTCGAGATGGTGCTCGACAAGGACGGCAAGAAGATGTCGAAATCGCGCGGCAACGTCGTCGATCCCTTCGAAGTGATCAACCGCCACGGCGCCGATGCCGTGCGCTGGTATCTGATGACCGTGAATCCGCCGTGGCAAACCACCCGTTTCGACGTCAAGGGGGTCGAGGAAACGGTCAGCCGGTTCTTCGGCACACTGCTCAACACTTATGTGTTTTTCGCAATGTATGCCAACCTCGACCAGTATGTTTATCCGCCCTCGCCGCCGCCGGTAAGCGAGCGCCCCGAGATCGACCGCTGGTTGATTTCCACCCTCAACCGGCTGGTGGCACGGGTGGGGGAGAATTTCAACGCCTTCGAGGTGACGCGCGGCGGCCGTGCCATCGCCGATTTTGTGGTTGACGATCTTTCCAACTGGTACGTGCGCCGCTGCCGGCGCCGCTTTTGGAAATCCGGCATGGCGCAGGACAAGCACGCCGCGTTTGCCACGCTCTACGAAGCGTTGCTCACCGTTTGCAAGCTGGCCGCGCCGCTGGCGCCCTTCCTCAGCGAGGCCATCTATCGCCGTCTGCTCGCGCCGCAGCGGGAGGGCCGCGAGAGCGTGCATCTCTGCGATTTTCCCGCCAGCACGGACGCCGCGTTTCATTTTCGCCAACCCGAGCTGGAAAATCAGATGGAAGCCGTGCGGGCGGTGGTGAATGCCGGCCGGGCGCTGCGCGCCGAGCGCAATCTCAAAATCCGGCAGCCGCTCCGCCGCCTTTTCGTGGTCGCCGATGACGACGCCAGGCGTGCCGCGCTCACCACGGGCGCGCAGCTCATTCAGGATGAATTGAATGTCAAGGCGGTTGTCGTGGTTGCCAGCGCAGACGAGCTGACCGCGGTCAAGCCGGAACCGGTGTTCAAATCGCTCGGCCCGAAGTTTGGCAAGCTCGCCAACCAGGTCGCGGCGGCCATTCGCGCGCTGACGCCCGCACAACTAGACGTCCTGGCAGCGCACGGCCGCGTCGAGCTCGAGCTGGAGCAGCAAAAAATTGCCCTGACCCCGGAAGATGTCCGCCTGGTGCGGCAGCAATCCGAAGGACTGGTGGTGGGCAGTTCGGGCGGCTGGACTGTCGCGCTCGATACCGTTTTGAGCGAGGAATTGATCACCGAAGGTCTGGCGCGCGATTTTGTCAATCGCGTGCAAAACATGCGAAAGCAGGCCGGTTTCAACGTGGTGGATCGCATTCATATCCGCTACCAAGGTTCACCCCGTCTGCACCAGGCCATTCAGAAAATGGCGGATTACATTAAGCAGGAGACCCTGGCCGAACAACTGGAACCGGCGGCTGCCGGCGAGCATCTCGCCCATGTCGAAACCTGGAGTGTGGGCGAGGAGCAGGTTGTGCTCAGCGTTGCCCGCCGCTGAGCGTGCCGGCTGCCGGCGCAGGAATGAGGAAACCGGCAGGGTACATTTTCTGGTCAATGTGTTGTCGCTGTTCGGTTGCTGTGATCAGCAATCCAAACTTCCCGTGTCAGTGCCGGGGCCGCCACCTTACACGGCCGGGAAGGTCCAAACCGCAGGAGGGCGTTCATGAAATCTCAAGACCTGCAGTATTTCAAGCGGCTGCTGTTGGAGCGGCGCAGCGAGTTGCTGAAAGAGCTGGATCATTTCAAGAACGGGCAGGGCGCCACCACCATCAAGGACGCCTCGGGAGAAAACACCTCCTATGCCTTTCACATGGCGGATCAGGCCACCGACAACATGGAACGGGAGAAAGCCTACTACTTCGCCACCCGGGAAGGCCGCCTGCTTTATCATATCGATCAAGCGCTCGAGCGTGTGGAAGATGGCACCTACGGCCTGTGCCACAATTGCAACCAGCCGATTGCCCGGGAACGGCTGGAGGCCGTGCCGCATGCGCGGTTGTGCATAAGCTGTAAAATGAAAGAGGAAAGCGGCGTCTCTCTCGATTGAGGGCCGGGGGCGCCGCGCCGCGTTCGTCAGGCCGCTGCCGCCCCCGCACAGGATGGTCATCAACCGAACAAAGGCTGGCATGAACATATTGCAAGGCATGGGCGTGCTGTTGATCTCGGCGGTCATCGTGGCGCTCGATCAAATCACCAAGCTCATCGTGAAATCCCGCTTCTTTCTGGAAGAGAGCATGCCCGTGCTGGGTGACGTGCTGCGCTTCACCTACATCGAGAATCCCGGCATGGCCTTCGGCATCCGCTTCGGGGGCCGGTATTTCTTCACGGTTTTTTCCGCGCTGGCCACGCTCGTGATCCTGGTCTATTTGTACCGCATTCGCCGCGAGCGGCTGCCCGCGCGGCTGTCGCTTGCGCTGATTCTGGGCGGTGCAATCGGCAATCTCATCGACCGTTTTGCCTACGGTCAGGTCATCGATTTCATCGATGTCGGCCTCGACACGCTGCGCTGGCCGGTGTTCAACCTCGCGGACAGCGCGGTGTCCATTGGCATGGTGATGCTCGTGCTCCTGGTGTTTTTCGAGAAAGAAAAAGCCGGGGTCGCGCCCGCGGAGGTCCCTTCCTTTCCCAAAACCAAACCTTCGCCCAGCGAGGAACACGACAACTGGCAGGAGGCGCGCCCGCCCTCCGCCTGAGGGCTACGCTGAACCCCAATCTGCACCTGCGTTCGCATCGTGTCCACCCCCCGCTTTCAAATCCTCACCGTGGATCCGCATCAGCGCCGCCTGCGGCTGGACAAATATCTCGCCAACCAGGTGGCCGACCTGACGCGCTCACGGTTGCAGCAACTGATTGCCGCCGGTGAGATCACAGTCAACGGCCGGCCTGTCAAAGCCAGCCATCCGGTGGCACCCGGGGAAGTGATTCAAATCAACATTCCGCCCAAAGCGCCGGCCGAGCTGGTGCCGCAGAACATCCCGCTGCGCATCGTCTACGAAGATGCCCATCTCATCGTGATTGACAAGCCGGCGGGCTTGGTGGTGCATCCGGCTTATGGCCATGCCGACGGCACCCTGGCCAATGCCGTGTTGTATCACTTTCAGGAAGTTTCAAAAGTGGGGGGGAGTGAACGGCCCGGCATCGTGCACCGGCTGGACAAGGACACTTCCGGGCTGCTGGTGGTCGCGCGCGATGATCGCACGCATGCGGCGCTGGCTGCACAATTCAAGGAGAAGACGACGCAGCGCGAATATCTCGCGGTGGTGTGGGGCACGCCCTCCCCCGCGCGCGGCTGCATCGAGAGCTATCTGACCCGCAGCACCAAAGACCGGCGCAAAGTCACGGTCAGCAGGGAGCACGGCAAGTGGGCAGTCACTCATTATGCAGTGATCGAGCGCTTTCCCCGCCACAGCCTCCTGCGCCTGCGCCTGGAGACCGGCCGCACGCATCAGATTCGCGTGCATCTCAGCCATCGCGGCCATCCGGTTTTCGGTGATCCCACCTATCACGGCCGCACCAGCCAGCTCCGCGGCTTGAAGCAGGCGGAAACGCGTTTCCTCACAGAGTTGCTGGCGCATTTTCCCCGCCAGGCCCTGCACGCACACACCCTGGGCTTCGTTCACCCCGTCACCGGCGAAAGGATTTTTCTGCAAAGTGAATTGCCGGCGGACATGCAGGCATTGTTGCAGGCTCTGCGCACCACCACTCTGCGTTAGTCCTGGTGGCGGTGGGCGGGTGGCGGAGGAACGGCCGGGGCATAACCCCGCAGCTCATCATACTTCGTCACCTGCGCGGCAGTGAGAATTTTCCTAATTTCCACATGCGCCTGCAAATGGGCCAGCCGCAGTTCCCCCTGCAAGGTGGCGATCCCGGTGACCAGCGCGTGCAACTGTTGTGCGGTGATCGTTTGCGTCGCGAACAGGCTGTCCAGCGCCTGGTCGCTGGCGAGAATCATCGCGCCCAGCCGCACGGCACGCGCATGCATGTGGTCGTATGCCCGCTGCGCCTGTGCCAATTGCGTGGCGGAAAGCCCGAGCTGCCGGGCCAGCTCCAGCACGTGTTTCGGCCCGGGGTAGTGGTTCAACTCCGCAGCTTTGGCCAAACCCATGCCGTGCCCCTCCCGATAGCCCTGGATTTCCGCCGGCGAAAGTGCTTTCAAGCTGCGCAGATGCTGGCCGGCGTATGGCGAAGACGTCTGGTGCTGTGCCCCTGCCATCCACGGTGCCAGCAGCGCGCACCAAAACAGCAGAGAGATTTTGTTCAAGGTTGCTCTTGGCAGTTTATTCGAGCCGGGCGGGCGCGGCGGTTCCGTTGCACGCGCGCCTGCCCGGTATTGTTTGTGCTTGTTCTCAGTTCACAGGATTGCCGTCTTTGTCCAGCAAAATTGGATCGCCCAAGCCCAACTGCTTGAGACCCTCCAGTTGCGTGGCGGCATCGCCGACGACGAGATAAATCATGCGCTCGGGATCGATGTATTGCCGCGCCAGCGCCTGGTGCCGCGCCGGGCTCATCTCCGCCAGCATCTTTTCCCGTTGCTTGATGTAGTCGAAGGGCAGGCCATAGAGCGCGATTTGATCGAGCATGCCGCGCAGCGCGCCCAGGGTTTCGAAACGCAGGGCATTGGCATTCAGCAGGGCGTTCCTGGTGAAGGCGAAATCCTCCTGTGAGATGCCCTGGCGATACTTCGCCATCTCATCTTTGAAGATTTGCACCGACTCCTGTGTGGCGTTGGAGCGCACGCCGGCGGAGGCGACAAACGGACCGGGAACCAGGCTGCCCAGGAATGCCGAGCGCGCGCCATAGGTGTAGCCTTTTTGCTCGCGCAGAATGAGATTCAACACGCCGTTGAAACTCCCGCCCAGCTTGTAATTCATCACGGTGGCGGCATAATAGTCCGGGTGGGTGAAAGGCAGTGCCAGATAGCCGATGCGGATTTGCGACTGCTTCGCGCTGGGCATGTCCACGAAGTACAAGCGCGCTTTCTCCACCGCCGGCGGCAGGGGATAGTCGGGGAATCTCACCTCCTTCGCCGGCCATTTTTGTTCCAGCGGGGCAAACAGTTTGATCGCCCTGTCCCGGGAGAGGTTGCCCACCACGGCGATATGCGCAACCGTGGGGGAATAGTTGCGCTGGTAGAAGGCCTTCAAATCCGCAACGGTGATCTGTTCGACCATCGCCGGTTCGCCCAGCGTGGTGTGGGAGAGAATGTGGCGCGGGCCGTAGATCAGCTTGCGGTGCACTTTTTCCGCCACGCTGGCGGGATCGACATTGCGGCGGTTGATGGTCTCGAGGGTTTCCTGCTTGAGCCGGGCGAATTCCTTCTCATCCCAGCGCGGCTCCAGCAGCATCTCCTCGAAGAGCGCATAGGTTTGCTCGAGCTTGGAGGCAAGCGTGTTCGCCTGAATGACGATGGTTTCGTCCGTGGTGTACATCTGAATAGTGGCGCCCAGCGCTTCGATGGCCTCCTGGAGTTCCAGCGGCGTTTTGTTTTTGGTGCCCTCCATCATGAGGTCCGTGATCAAATTGGCCACACCCACCCGGCCGGGGTCATCCAGCAGCAGGCCGCCTTTGAGGGTGAGGGAAAAATCGACGAGCGGCAATTCCTTGTGCTCGATGCCATAAAGGCGCAGACCGTTCTTGTACGTGTGTGTCCAAATCTTCGGCAGCGTGAGAGCCGGCGGGGGGCCGGCGGGCGGCTCCACGGAGCGATCGAAACTCGAAGGCAGTTTTTCTGCGGGCACCGCCGCGGCCGCTGCCTCCGGCGTGGCGGGTTTCGCTTCGGTAATGGCCTCCTCCACCACCGGAAAACGTTCGGAGTTTTCCGCCACCAGTTCCACTTTGCCCTTCGGCACGAAGCTGGTCAGCACATAGGGTTTGTTTTTGAGATACTGGTGGTAGACGCGCCAGATGTCCTCCGTCGTGACGGCCAGCGAGTTTTGAATGTCCTGCGTGAGGAAATCCGGCGAGCCGGCCAGTTCGTTGTAGGTGGCGAGCTGAAAGGCCTTGCTCAGGATGCTCGCAATCCCGTTGTAAAAGTCGGTCTCGATTTTGGCCTTGATGCGCGCCAGATCCTGCGCGGTGAATTTCTCCTGCTCGAAACGCGCAAAGGCTTCGTGAATGGCTTTTTCGACCTCGGTCAGATTTTTGTCGGGAAAAGTGCGCACCCGGCATTGGAAGTAGCCGGCAATTTCCATGCTGCGCTGATTGGCCGAGACCGCGGGCGCGAGCTTCTTTTCCTCGACGATCACCTTATAAAGCGGCGCTTTCTTGCCGCTCGCCAGCAGCTCGGCCAGCAACTCCAGGGCATAGGCATCCCTGTGGTATTGCGGCACCGTCGGGAAGGTCATGGTCAATTCCGGCGAGCGGGCAAAATTGTCCTCGTGAAAGGCGCGTTTGGTTTTTTCCAGGCTCACCGGCATGGGCCGGGGATCGGCCACCGGCGGCGGGGAAGGCAGCTCGCCGAAATATTTCGCCACCCATCTTTGCGTCTGTGCCCGGTCGAAATCGCCGGCGATGACCAGCGTGGCATTGTTGGGGCCGTACCATTTCTGGAAGAATTTCCGCACATCTTCCAGCGTGGCATTTTTGAGATCCTCGAACGACCCAATGACCTGCCAGTTGTAGGGATGATCTTCCGGGAAAAGCAATTTGTGAATGACATAGCTGGTGTGGCCGTAAGGCACGTTGTCAACGCGCTGCCGCTTTTCATTCTGCACCACATCCTGTTGATTGGCAAAGGCGGCGGCCGTCACCGTGGGCAGCAGATAGCCCATGCGGTCCGACTCCAGCCACAGGCACATTTCCAAATGGTTGCGCGGCACGATCTCGAAATAGCCGGTGTAGTCGTGGGTGGTGAAACCGTTGAGGGTGCCGCCCACGCCCTGAATCTTTTTGAAGAACTGGTCCTGCCCGACATGCTGCGACTCCTGAAACAGCATGTGTTCGAACAAATGCGCGAAACCGGTGCGCCCCTTCTCCTCGCGGTTGGACCCGACGTGGTAGAAAATGGCCACCGCCACGATGGGATCCGATTTGTCCTCATGCAAAATGACTTCCAGGCCGTTGGGGAGTTTGTACTTCTCATAATCAATTTTCAGGGCCGGCTGGTCACCGGCGTGCAAGCCGGTGAGACCCAGCACCGCGACCAGCCCCACCGCCATCAATCCGGCATGTCGCATCTACTGCCTCCTCTCGGGAAGATGGGTTGAACAACGGGTCGTGATCTGTTGCATGCCCTCGCCAAAATGCGTTTTGGCTGTTGTGCTGCATGACAGGTGGTACAGTATTACCCGGGAAAACTATCATGACCGCGAAGATTTGTAGCGCAGGCATCCTGCCTGCATTGGTTTGCAGACAGGATGTCTGCGTTACGGCATTGCCACGCAAACGCTGTCGCGCAGGCTCCCGGCCTGCTGATTTTTTAGAAAGACAAAACCCCTGTTTTCACCGCGATGTCGCCATGTCGGCGAAGCGCAATGCCTGGTTGCAAGAGTTGTCATCAAACTTGGTTGGCCGGCTGGTCGCCCTCCCAACCAAACGAGACCGGGTTCTCGCAACCTTCGCATGTTGCGGCGGCGCGGTTCTGAAATAATTCCGGCAAAAAAGTCAGCGCCCTCGGACTGGCAGTCTGTTTGCGGGGCGGCATCACCCGGCTCAGTCCGTGTAGATCATTTTCAATTTCGAGGCCGCTGCCTTGTCGACGATCACGATCGCATAGCGGTGCAATTGTACGATGGAGGCGGGACAGGCGGCAGTGATGGGGCCTTCGCAGGTGGCGGCAATGGCGTCCGCCTTGCCCGCACCGCTGGCGAGCAGGAGCAACTGCCTGGCATCCATGATGGTCCCCACGCCCATCGTGATCGCGAATTTGGGCACTTCCTCCGGTTTTTTGAAGAAGCGCGCATTGGCTTCGCGCGTCGTGCCGGTGAGTGTTTTGATGCGGGTGCGCGAGCCGAGCGAGGAGCCAGGCTCGTTGAACGCGATGTGGCCGTTGGCGCCGATGCCCAGGATTTGCAAATCGATACCGCCCGCTTTTTTGATCCGTTCTTCATACCACTCGCAATGTGCCGCGATGTCATCGGCCATGCCCATGGGAATGTGCACGAAGCGCCGGTCGACATTGACGTGCTTGAACAAATTCTCCCACATGAAGTAGTGATAGCTCTGGTCGTGCTCGGGTGGCAGGCCGACGTACTCATCCAAATTGAAAGTCGTGACCTTCGAGAAGTCCAGGCCTTCGTTCTGGTGCATGCGAATCAGTTCCTTGTACAGTCCCAGCGGCGTGCTGCCCGTGGCAAAACCCAGCACACAATCCGGTTTGCGGCGCAGCAACTGCGCGACGATTTGCGCGGCGGCGCGGCTGAGCTCTTCATAGTTCTCTTTGATGTGAACCAGCATGGCGGCAAGCTCCTAAAGATTCCAAAATTTCAAATCCACACCGGTGCGCAACTTGGTCAGATAGATGATTTGGCCGGTGTGATAGGAAAAATGTTCGACCACGTGAAAAACCGCGCGCAGCACGGTTTGATCGAAGCCCTGAATGCGGCGCGGCTGCGGCAAATCCTCTGCGGTGAGGTGTTGCAGCACACCGTCGACTTCGGCGAGGGTGGTCTCGAGCTGCTGCAGCAATTCCGCTTTGGGCAGCGGGCCGGAGGCGGCAAACTCGGCCTCGCGCACGCGCACATCCGGCCGGCCGGCTATGCCGTGCAGAATCCATTGCCGCACATTGCCGCACAAATGCAGAAGCAAATTGCCCGCGCTGTTGCTGGCGGCATTGGGCCGCCACCAGATGTCCTCCTCCGGCAATTGTGCCAGGCAGGCGCGCAGCCAGGGCAAATATTGCTGCAGGAGGTGAAAACGGGCTGCTTCGAGGAAAAGCCGGGTGAGGGCGGTGGCATCGTTCATGGCAGAGTCCGTGAGTGAGGTCTGCAACCAAAGCATTCGCGGTGATTGTGGCTTCAGGCCTGCGGCCCCAGCATTTTTTCCGGACGGACGTAGGCATCAAACTGCTCGGCGGTCAACAGACCCAGCTCGAGAGCGGCTTCGCGCAGCGTTTTGTTCTCCTGGTGTGCCTTCTTTGCAATCCTGGCGGCATTGTCGTAACCGATATAAGGATTGAGCGCGGTGACCAGCATCAGGGAATTTTCCAGATGTTTTTGCAGGTTGCGGTGGTTGGGGGCAATGCCGGCGGCACAGTGTTCTTCGAAGCTCGCGCAGGCATCCGCCAGCAGCCGGATGGACTGCAGCAGATTGTAAATGATCACCGGCTTGAAAACGTTCAACTCGAAATTGCCGGAGGCGCCGGCGAGGTTGATGGTCACATCATTGCCCAAAACCTGCGCCGCCACCATCGTCATCGCCTCCGATTGCGTGGGATTGACCTTGCCCGGCATGATCGAGCTGCCCGGCTCGTTTTCGGGAATCGTGATTTCGCCGATGCCGCTGCGCGGGCCGGAGGCCAGCCAGCGGATGTCGTTGGCAATTTTCATCAACGAGCAGGCGATGGTTTTCAAGGCGCCGCTGGCCATCACCAGCGCATCGTGGCTGGCGAGCGCTTCGAATTTGTTGGCGGCACTCACGAAGGGGTAGCCGGTCAATTCCGCGATTTTGGCGGCGGCTTTCTCCGCGAATTGCGGATGGGTGTTCAGGCCGGTGCCCACCGCCGTGCCGCCCAGCGCCAGCTCATACAAATCCGGCAGCACGGCGTGAATCCGGCGCACGCCCTGATCGAGCTGCCGCACATAGCCGGAAAACTCCTGGCCCAGGGTGAGCGGCACGGCATCCATCAAATGCGTGCGGCCGATTTTGATGACGTCCTTGAAAGCCGCGGACTTGGCGGCCAGCGTGTCGCGCAGCCGCCTCAGGGCGGGCAGCAGCCGGTGATGCAGTTCGTGCACCGCGGCAATGTGCATGGCCGTGGGAAACGTGTCATTGGACGATTGCGCCTTGTTGACGTCATCGTTGGGATGAATCGGCTGCTTGCTGCCCAGCTTGCCGCCGCTGATTTCGATGGCACGATTCGAGATGACTTCATTCACATTCATGTTGGTCTGCGTGCCGCTGCCGGTTTGCCACACCACCAGCGGAAAATGATCGTCGAGCTTGCCGGCAATGACTTCCTCGGCGGCCTGCACGATCAGCCCGGCCTTTTCCGCGGGCAGCAGGCCCAGCTCCTGATTCACCAGTGCGGCCGCCTTTTTGAGAATGCCGAAGGCCCAGATCAATTCCCGCGGCATGCGCTCCGTCCCGATCTTGAAGTGTTGCAGCGAGCGCGCGGTTTGCGCGCCATAATACCGGTCGGCCGGCACCTGTACTTCTCCCAGGCTGTCGGTTTCAATACGATAATTCATGTTCTTCTCCATGAAGGGCAGGAAGGATGGCTCGCGTTGGTTCTAAAACGACGCAGGCAATATAACCAGGAAAGAGAGTGGGACACAAGCACGTTTTGCCGACCAGCGTGACGCTGCGGGTGTACGGCATTGCCCCCCGGATAAGCTCTCGCGACCGCGCCGTTTGGGATGACAGAGTTTTTCGCAGATGAGCGCAGTTGCAGAAATAAGTGTTGATCAACGTTCCTCCGATTTCGAATGCGGAGCAACGCCGACTGCGAAATTCGCCCGTTCGCCGAAGACGTCCCGTTTTTTTCCTCTCATCATGGAAATAGCCCGCCTGGCGGCCTTCGCCCAAAGTCTCCGGCAAAGCCGCTTCTCCCGGTGCACTCTGCGACGCGGAGAGGCGGACAGGGTCGCATTGCGCTTGCTGGCAACAACCGGCGTGCGTTGCACCGGCCGGGTTTTCGCGGGCAAGGCCGCGGCAGTTGCGCTGTACGATTTTCTTTTGTATGTTGCCCCACCGGCGAAACGGCAATTGGTGCCGGCGCCCGAGTTTCGCTCTTCAACACCGACGCAGCCTCATGCCCTACGAACCTGTCATTGGCCTGGAAGTGCACGCGCAACTGCTGACGGAATCCAAGCTGTTCTCGCCCGCCAGCACCAAATTCGGCGCGGCACCCAACACCCAGGTGACGCCCGTTTGCGCCGGCCTGCCCGGCGTGCTGCCCGTGCTCAATCGCAAGGCGGTCGAGCTTGCCATCAAAATGGGGCTGGCCACCCATTGCACGATTGCGCCGGTTTCCCTGTTCGCGCGCAAGCATTATTTCTATCCCGATTTGCCCAAGGGTTATCAAATCTCACAATATGAAGAGCCGCTGTGTGAGCACGGCTGGCTGGAGATCGAGCCGGAGGAAGGCGGCGGCAAGCGTGTGCGCATCGTGCGCATTCATCTCGAGGAAGATGCCGGCAAGCTGATTCACGCCGAGCCATTCGTCGACCCCGAGGAAACGCTGGTCGATCTCAACCGCTGCGGCGTGCCTTTGATCGAGATTGTCAGCGGGCCGGATCTCTCCTCGCCACGCGAGGCCGCGCTTTACCTGCAGCGCATCCGCCAGCTCGTGCGCTATCTCGGCATTTGCGACGGCAACATGGAGGAGGGCAGCCTGCGCTGCGATGCCAACGTCTCGGTGCGGCCCGCCGGTCAGCGGGAGCTCGGCACCAAAACCGAAATCAAAAACATGAACTCCGTGCGCCAACTCGAACGCGCACTCGAGGTCGAGATTCGTCGTCAAATCGATCTTCTCACGAGTGGCGCTACCGTGGCGCAGGAGACGCGGTTGTGGGATGCCGGCCGCGGCCAGACCATGGCGATGCGCTCCAAGGAGGAGGCGCATGATTATCGTTATTTCCCCGAGCCTGATCTTGTGCCGTTGCACATCGACGCTGCCTGGCGCCAGCGGGTGCTGGCCAGCCTGCCGGAGCTGCCCTGGACGCGGTGTGAGCGGTTCCGCGCGCAGTATCAGCTCTCCCGGGCGCACGCGGAGGTGCTCACCGAGGAACGCGAGTTGGCCGATTACTTCGAGGCGGTGGCGGCCGGCGTGCGGGAGGTGCAGCAGGCCGCCAATTGGGTGATGGGTGAAGTCCTGCGCGTGCTGCGCGAGCAGAAAATCGCAATCACCGCCTTCCCGCTGGCGCCCGCGGCGCTGGCTGAACTGATTCGATTGGTGGAGCAGGGCACCATCAACAACAAGACTGCCAAGGAAGTGTTCGAGCAAATGCTTTCGACCGGCAAAAGCGCGGCGGCGATTGTACAGGAGCGGGGATTGGAACAAGTCTCCGATCAGGCTGAGATTGCACAAGCCGTGGCAGCGGTGCTGGCGGCGCATCCCGGGGAAGTTGCGCGCTATCGCGCCGGTGAAACCAGAGTCTTTGGTTTTTTGGTGGGACAATTAATGAAGGCCACGCGTGGCAGGCTGAATCCCCAGCTCGCCAACGAATTGCTGCGTGCCAAACTCCTCACGCCGCCAACCTGACGCCCGTTGCCCCGCCATCGCAGACTCGCAAGTGCGGGGCCTCTGCCGCCGTCCGGCTGTTGCAGTACACTCTTGCGAGTTTCCGCCGTGCCCACAGTTGCTGAGGCCCGGCCCAGCCATGACGGAAATCTTTTGGGAGGCCAGCGTTTTGACAATCTCTCACCTGCCGCCCGCTGAGTGACAATGAGGCATTCTTTGCGATCTTTTTTCACCCATCTCGCCTGCACGCGTTGTGACCGAACTTTCGACCGGCACGAACGCTGCGAGTTGTGCGGGTGTGGCGCGCCGCTGTTTGCCTGCTATGACATTGCCGCCGCGCGCCGGCATTGGTCGAAAGCCGATTTGTTGCATGCACCGGCCAGTTTATGGCGTTACGCGCCCATGCTGCCGGTGTTGGAGGACAAGCACCGCATCTCCCTCGGTGAAGGCTGGACGCCGCTGCTGCCGGTGGAGAGGCTCGCCGCCCAGTTTGGTCTGGCGCATTTGTGGATCAAGGACGAATCACCGAATCCCACCGCCTCGTTCAAGGCACGCGGCATGTCTCTGGCGATTTCCCGCGCCCGGGAATTGGGGGTGCAGCAAGTCGCCGTGCCCTCCGCCGGCAATGCCGGCAGTGCCGTCGCTGCTTATGCCGCGGCCGCGGGCATGCCGGCGTATGTCTTCATGCCCAAAGACGTGCCTGCCGCCTTCCGCCACGAATGCGAATTCTATGGCGCGCATTTGGAGCTGGTCGAGGGGTTGATCACCGATTGTGCGAAGCAGGTGCTGGCGGGCAAAGCCACCCAGGGCTGGTTCGATCTCTCGACGCTGAAAGAACCCTATCGCGTGGAAGGCAAGAAGACGATGGGCTACGAACTGGCCGAGCAATTCGACTGGCAGCTTCCCGATGTGATCATTTACCCCACCGGCGGCGGCACCGGTTTGATCGGCATGTGGAAGGCCTTCGATGAGCTGGAAGGCCTGGGCTGGATCGGAGCCCGGCGTCCGCGCATGGTGGCGGTGCAGTCGCAGGGCTGCGCGCCCATCATTCGCGCATTCGAGAAAGGCCTGGATTACGCGCCGGAGTGGCCGCATGCCGCGACGGTGGCGTCAGGCCTGCGGGTGCCGCGCGCGGTGGGGGATTTTCTCATGCTGCACATTCTGCGCGCCAGCCATGGCACGGCGGTGGCCGTGGCGGAAGATGCCATTGCCCCGGCAACCCGCGCCTATTCGCGTGCCACCGGCATTTTCTTTTGCCCGGAAGGCGCCGCCGCGCTGGAGGCCGCGCGCATGCTTGCAGCCGCCGGCTGGATCAAACCACAGGAGCGGGTGGTGGTTTTCAACACCGGCTCCGGCTTGAAATATGCTGATGCCCTGTCCTGAGGGCGGCAGGGACACCAATCTCTTCGAAGTTGTTTCGTTGCAAAAAAGCAAAGATTTTTCGGTTCTATGTCGATTTGTGTGGGCAAATCGTAGCGCGGCACGCGGCCTTGAACCAATTGCCGGGACGCTGATCGACGCAGTGTCGCGCTGATTTTTATCAGTGGCAAACTGGACAAAGCGACGCCGCCAAAATCTCTGCGGCCAAAATGGTGTCTTTGAGGTGAGTTGCCATGCCGCATGCGGCAGCCATCAGAATGAAAATGAATTTTCGTAGTGATGCCTTCAGGCACTGACATCACGATGAAAATGTAGCGCAGACCTCTTGTCTGCAGGCAGACTGGAAGCCTGCGCTACGACATCTTCGTGGTAATTTGCCATGCCTGTGTGGCCTCCCATCGGGATGAAAGCGTCGCGCAGACCTCTTGTCTGCCTGCAGGTCGGCGGCCTGTGCCACGGCATTTTTACGGCATGCGATGACAAGGCAAACGCTGGTCTGGGGAAACACTCTTGTGCAGCACCCGCGGTCGAAGTCTTGCCATTCAGTACCCACAAAAATCAACATAGAGCCGATTATTCCAAGGATAAAATCTTTTCGGTGGGGTTTTGCACTCCGTTGGGGATTTTCTTTTTGGCGGTGGCGTGTTCACCTTGGCGAAGGGGATGGCAATCCCGCTCTCGTGACCGAGTCGTTTCATGCACTGTCCGCGGCGCAGCTTGCCTGGAACAACACCGGCAGCGCCGAGCGGCAGCATACGCAGAGAATGCCGGCCGTCATCCCGCAATAAAATGTGTGGCCTAGCACCGGTGTCCCTGCCTGCAATCAAGATGTTTGCGCCATGTCCCCACGCGTCACCGAGGCATTACCGCCGGCCGTCTGCGATCACATCAGGACGGTGCCTGAAGGCTAAAAAAGCCGCCCAAAATTCCCGTGAACTTTGACGGAAGGTGCGTTGTTCAATGGATGTCCGTTTCCCATTCCAGGGTTCGAGATGCCAGCCTGCATGACAATAAACTTCAACGCATCGGAGGATACCATGCCAGCCCCCAGCCGTTACGCCTTTCATGCTGTCACAGCCTGGTTCGCGACATCGCTCGTGGCGCTGCTGTGGTCTGCCGGACTGTTGGGATGTGCCAGCGGGCGCTTGACCACCGATCGCGCCTATGCCAGGCTCAAGCCCAAACAGCAACTGCCGGAACGCGAATTGCGCGAGCAGCCGGAAAATTTGCTGATCAAGATCACCAATGTCGCCGATGCCGGCAGGAGCTACCGCAACTTTGTGGTGCTGCGTATCAATGGCCAGGAAATCTCTCCCATCGAAAAACTCTCGAATTTCACTTCCACCTATACCTATCCGTTGCGGCTGCAGCACGGAATTTACGAAGTCAAAGCCGAGTATCATGTCGTGGGCTTTTGGCGTGAACAAGTGTTTGACATCGTCACGGATGAGGAAGTGAAGGTGCTGCCGGGACAGCGCACGGTTTTGCAGGTGGCGCTCGACAAAGACAGCCGCGGCTGGCTGCGCCAAAACCCGGCCCGCTTCCAACTGCGTTATGAGCCGTTGCTGGCGGACAAGAAACCCGTGGAAGAAAAGGCGTCCTCCGGGCAGGCTGCAGTCACGACACCACGGCCTTTCATCATTGAGCCCGCGCCCGAAAAGCCTGATCCCCGACCCATCATCACCCGGCCGGCACCCGAGGTGATCGCACCCGCGCCGAGCCAGCCGGTGGCACAAGCCCCGCAGGCGACACCCGCCGCTTCGCAACCGGCGCCTGCCGATGTCGTCACGGTGCAGATCAATACCAGCCCTGCGGGTGCCGAGGTGATCGTGGATGACCGCTATTATGGGCAATCGCCGCTGAAGATCACCCTGACCAACACGCAAAACCACATCCTGCAAATCTCGCGACCCGGCTACCGGGAAGTCGTGAAGATTCTCAATGCCGCGGAATTGCGGGAGCAGCCCTTGCTGCAGCTTCTGATCAAGATGGAGCCGGTCGAAAAGACCCGGGAGTAGGAGCGAGGCATCGGCGCAAGCCGCCGTGCTGATTCATGTGAAGAAGCCCCGGCCTTTGCCGGGTATGCTTCACCTCTGTTGAGCCAGCCTGTCAGGCGACGGGCTGGCTTTTGTGTTTGAATTCTTGCAAGTCAGAAATATTTGCCTATCTTTAGCCATCCTGCAGCCGCTGTGCCCGGACGGTGGTGACCTTTGCTCGACGCGGTTTGATGGCTTTGCAAGGCTGGTGTGATCATGATTCCATTGTTGCAGTGGCTGGTGGGTGTTCTCTATGCGGCCGCCGCCAGCCATTACATTTACACCTTTCGCCAGGCGAAGGAACAGGCGGGCCGCGGGCTGAATCCCTTCGCGGTGATGGCCGTGAGCGTGCATTTGGGGTATCTCGTGGCGCTCACTCTGAGGCTCGGGCATTTGCCTGTCACCAGCGTGTTCGAAGCCCTCACCACCTGTGCCTGGCTGTTCGGCGTGGTCTATCTCAGTCTGGAATGGCGGCTGCGCGAGCGCTCGCTGGGCATGTTTATCCAGCCGATCATCATCGTCCTGCACCTGTTTTCGAATTTCGGCATCGCTCTCGACCGCGAGCTGCCGGCCCTGCTGCTGCATGAAATCGTTTATGAAATCCACGTCATCGTGCTGCTGTTTGCCTATTCCGCCTTTGCGATTTCCTTCATCGCCAGCGTGCTTTATCTGTTGCTGTCACACGAGCTGCAAAAGAAAAGCACCGGCCTGTTTTACCGCCGGCTGCCCTCGCTCGCCTTCTTCGAATCTCTGAGCAATCGTGCCATCAACATCGGTCTGGTGTTTTTGACGGTTGGCATCGCGCTCGGCCTCTACGAGGCCAGCAAGATCGCCGAATATTTCCTGACCTGGGATGCCAAGTTTCTCGCGGTCGGGCTGACCTGGTTGATTTACTTCTGGCATTGGGCCAGCCGCCTGTCGGCGGGATGGCAGGGCCGGCGTGCGGCGCTGGTTTCGCTTTTCGGCTTTGGCTGGTTGATGTTTTCTTTTTTGATCGTGTCGCTCGCCTTCACCCGGGTTCACAGCTTTCACTGAGTCACCCAACTCGCGCCCGGCCGCGCTCCCCGGGCCTGGTTTGCGACCATCTCAGATTTGCCGTTCAACATATGTGGCTGCACGTTTTTTATCTCCCCTTTTCTTCCACACCGGCTGGCACACCGGACGAGGAAGCGCCAGCCGCGCCCGAGCTTGGCCGGCAGTTGCAGCAGTGCGGTGGCGATGAATGGCTGCTGGTGCGCGGCCCGGAGTTGCTGGAGCTGTATTTGGCCTGCAATGCCCGCACCGCTGTCGCTGCGGCACCCGGCGTGAAAAAAATCCATGCCGTTCTCCAGCCTCTGCTTGCCGGTGCCGCAACCGGGCCGGTCACCGCCTTGCAGGCAGGAGAGGCGGCTGCGCATTTCCTGCGTTCCGCACTGGGAGGGATGCCCGGCGGCCATGTGCAGCAGCAACACGCGGTGGCCCTGCGCAAGGCGTTCGCAACCGCGCAGGAGAACGGCCATGTCGGGGTCCTGCTCAATCGCCTGTTTCAACGTGCGCTGTGGCTCTCCGAAAAGGTGCGCAGCGAAACCGCCTGGTATGAAGGCACAACGGCGCTGGCTCCTGCCATTATCGAAGTCACCGGCAAAATTTTTGGCACATTGCGCGATCGCCAGGCTCTGCTGATCGGCAGCACCGCCGAAGCGATTGCCACCGCGCAGGCACTGCAGCAGGCCGGTCTCGGCCGGTTCTGTTTCGTTGCGGCTGATGCCCGCGAGGAAATGCGCATGAGCAGGACCCTGCCGGCAGCCGTGCCCGTCCCGCTCGAAAACGGCAACTCTCTGCCGCGCGTCGATCTGATCCTGATTTTTTCCGTGCCCCCGTCTGTGGTGGAGGGCAAATTGCTCTCCCGGCTGATCACGCAGCGGCAGCATGCCACCCTGCTGCTCGCCGATCTCACCGCCGAGCTGGCCGGCGAGGCGCTGGCGAAAGCGGATAATCTTTTTTACTTCACGCGCGCCGATCTCCATCGGATTTTGGAGCGCAGCCAGCCCGACCGCCGCGCCATCGAGCAAAAAGTCGCCGGCTGGATTGCGCGCGAGGCGGAGCAATTCCTGGCGTGGGCCAATTCGGATGAACCGTTTCATTTCGGCGCGATGGTGGGCAGCAGCCGGCCCATGCAAAAAGTGTTTGAGCTGATCGCACGGGTGGCCCGCACCGACATCACCATTCTGATTCAGGGGGAGAGCGGCACCGGCAAGGAATTGGTGGCGCGCGCCATTCATGACGAAAGCACGCGCGCCCGCCAGCCGTTCGTCGTGGTCAACTGCGGCGCCATTCCGGAAAACCTGCTGGAGAGTGAATTGTTCGGCCACGTGCGCGGTGCCTTTACCGGCGCCCTGCGCGACAAAAAAGGCCTGTTCGAGGAGGCCCATACCGGCACCATCTTCCTGGATGAAATCGGCGAGCTGCCGGTCGCGCTGCAGGTCAAGCTTCTGCGCTTTTTGCAGGAGGGCGAGATCAAACGCGTGGGCAGCAATCACACCCTGCTGCTCAACGTGCGCGTCATTGCCGCCACCAATCGCGATTTGGAGGAGATGGTTGAGCAGGGCCGGTTCCGCAGCGATTTGTTCTATCGCCTCAACGTCATTCGTCTGGAGTTGCCGCCGCTGCGCGAACGGCCGGAGGATATACCCCTGCTGGCCCGTCATTTCCTGCAGAAATTTGCCACCCGTTTGCGCCGGCCGGCGCGCGCTTTCACCAGCGCGGCGCTCGCCCGGCTCACCAGTTATGACTGGCCGGGCAACGTGCGCGAACTCGAGAACGCCATCGAACGCGCCGTCGCGCTCTCGCTCGACGAGGAAATCGACGTGCTCGAATTGCCCGAGTCCCTGCGGAAAAGCGCGGGCCGGCCCCTCGCCGCCTTGAACGGCCGGTTGACTTTGGAGGAAGTCGAGAAACGGCACATCTTGGAAACGCTGGACTATTGTCAGGGCAACTATGATGAAGCCGCGCGTTTGCTCGCCATCGGCCGCACCACCTTGTGGCGCAAGCTGAAAAAGTATCAGGAAGAGATGGCAAAGCCGGCTGCTTCCGCCGCACTGTCTGAAACCGGGCCCGGATGAAGCACGGCGGGCAAGCCCTTCAGAAGTGGCACGATTCTCACAGTTTGCAAACCCACTCGGCCGTGGCATTCCTTGCAGAGAGTATCTGCCGGATCGCAATATAAAGTCACGGTCAAACCGTGGCAGAACGGTTACCCTTTGTGAAACTCCCGCTGCTTTGCGCCTTTTCGTGTTTTGGATCTGGGATTCTTATCGCTTCGAAAAGGTTGGCAGCATTGGGCTGCAAGCCTGTGCTGCGGCATTGTCATGACAAAAGAAAGGCCGGTTTGTATTGCCTTGCGTTCCGCGCGTCTTTGCGGCTCAAGAAAACCGTTGCGCTTGTGATGGTTTTCCCGGAATCATTGTCATGTCCGCTGGCGCAGCCCTCGCCATGAAAATGCCGCGCTCCCTGCCATGCTGGCTGGAAGGCTGCGCCCCGGCATGTTTGGAGGCATTACAAACCGTCTTGCAAACATTCACGTGTCGGTCTGCTTATGCCGGCTTCCTGAACGATGCCGGTCTGCCTGCTTTGCTGTCTTGTCGTGGTTCCAAACTCTACTGACTGGATCTCCCATGAAAACTGTCGATCGTCGCGGCTTCCTCAAGCATGCTTCCTCCGCAGCCCTGGCCGGCGGCGCCTGGCTGGCAGGCTGCCGCTCCCGGCCGGAAACACAATCACCCGCCGGCGCGCCCGCTGTGCATACCCGCAAAGCCTACGAGTGGAAAATGGTGACGACCTGGCCGCCGCATTTTCCCGTGATGGGCGAAGGCGCCGATCTCATCGCACAATGGATCGCGGAAATGTCGGAGGGCCGCCTGCGGATTCAAGTTTATGGCGGGGGCGAGCTGGTGCCGCCGTTCGAAGCGTTCGAGGCGGTTTGGCAGGGCATTGCAGAGATGAGTCATGGCGTGTCCTATTACTGGACTGGCAAATGCCCGGCGGCGCCCTTCTTCTCCGCGGTGCCGTTCGGCATGAATGCCCAGCAAATGAACGCCTGGTTGTTTTGCGGAGGCGGCCTGGCGCTCTGGGAGGATGCCTATGCGCCGTTCAACCTCATCCCCATGCCCGCCGGCAACACCGGCGTGCAAATGGGCGGCTGGTTCAACAAAGAGATCAACTCCCTCGCCGACCTCAAGGGCTTGAAGATGCGCATTCCGGGTCTGGGTGGCAAAGTGATCGACCAGGCCGGTGGCAACGGTTTGTCGACGCCGGGTTCGGAAATCTACACCAATCTCGAACGCGGCGTGATCGACGCCACGGAATGGGTGGGGCCCTACCACGATTATCTGCTCGGCCTGCACAAGATCGCCAAATACTACTACTACCCCGGCTGGCATGAGCCGGGTCCGGTGCTGGAACTGGCCGTCAACAAGTCTGCCTTTGAAAAACTGCCGTCCGATCTGCAGGCCATCATTCGCACTGCCGCGGCCCGCGCCAATGCCTGGATGCTGAGCGAATTCGAAGCCAGGAACAACCTCTATTTGCAGAAGCTCATCCAGGAGCATCATGTCATCATCAAGAAATTCCCGGACGAAGTGCTCGCCTCCTTTCGCCGCCTCTCCGCCGAGGTCATCGACGAAATCATTGCACGGGACGCGATGAGCAGGAAGGTCTACACTTCCTTCGAGCAGTTCCGCAAGCAGGTCGCCTCCTGGGCGGAGATTTCCGAGAAAGTCTATTATCAGCTTGCCGGCTGAGGCAACCGGCGCGCTCGACGCGGTTTTGCCGCAACGAGGCGGGGAAGCCGGTGCCTTGACTTTTCCGGCGGTTTGGCGTATTTTAGCCGCGCCTGACCCGGGAAGCGCGCCGCCTTGCCCTGCATCCGTTCAAAATGCATCATCGCCTCCGGCGATCACCAACCCCTTGCAGCGGAGCCTGTCATGTCGAACCCAAAATCGCAATACGCGCAAGAACGCGAACGTTGGCAGCGGGAAACCCGGTCGAAGTTCAAAGACCGGCCGGGCAAATTCATGACCACCTCCGGCGTGCCGGTCAAGGATCTCTACGGTCCCGATGACATCGCGCACATTGATCCGCTCCGCGACATCGGTTTTCCCGGCGAGTTTCCCTACACGCGCGGCATTCACGCCAACATGCACCGTGGCCGGTTGTGGACCATGCGCCAGTTTGCCGGCTTCGGCACGCCGGTGGACACCAACAAACGCTTCAAATATCTGCTCGAAAACGGCCAAACCGGCCTGTCCGTTGCCTTCGATCTGCCCACCCTCATGGGCCGCGACTCCGATGACCCGCTCTCCGAAGGGGAAGTGGGTGTTTGCGGCGTCGCCATTTCCTCGTTGCGCGACATGGAAGTGTTGTTCGACGGCATTCCGCTCGACAAGGTCAGCACCTCGATGACGATCAACTCGCCGGCGGCGGTGTTGCTGGCCTTTTACATTTGCGTCGGCAAAAAACAGGGCGTGCCCGAGAGCAAATTGCGCGGCACCCTGCAAAACGACATTTTAAAGGAGTACATCGCACAAAAGGAGTTCATCTTCCCGCCCGAGCCCTCGATGAAGATCGTGGTGGACACCATCGAGTATTGCACGCGCCATGTGCCGGAATGGAACACCATCTCGATCAGCGGCTATCACATTCGCGAAGCCGGCAGCACCGCAGTGCAGGAGCTCGCCTTCACCCTGGCGGACGGCTTTGCCTATGTCGAAGCGGCGATGAAGGCCGGCCTGGCGGTGGACGAGTTCGCGCCGCGCCTGTCCTTCTTCTTCAATTCCCATCTCGATTTCTTCGAGGAGATCGCCAAGTTTCGCGCCGCCCGCCGCATATGGGCGCGCCGCATGCGTGACCGCTACGGCGCCAAAGACGAACGCTCCTGGAAGCTGCGCTTTCACACCCAAACCGCGGGCTGTTCCCTCACCGGCCAGCAGCCGATGAACAACATCGTGCGCACCGCTTTCGAGGCGCTCGCCGGCGTGCTGGGCGGCACGCAGTCACTGCACACCAATTCGCTGGATGAAACCTGGGCGTTGCCCACGGAATTCGCCGCCAAAATCGCACTCCGCACCCAGCAGATTATCGCGTATGAAACGGGCGTGACCAACACCGTCGATCCGCTCGCCGGCTCCTACTTCGTCGAGCAGCTCACCAGCCAGATGGAGCAGGAGGCGGAGGAATATTTCCGCAAGATCGACGCGCTCGGCGGCGTGATTCCCGCCATCAAGGAGGGTTTCTTCCAGCGTGAAATCGCGGCCGCCGCACGGCGCTATCAGGAAGAAATTGAAAAGAAGGAAAGGCTGATCGTGGGGGTGAATGCCTTCGTCGAGCCGGACGAAAAGCTGGAGATCCCGATTCTCAAGATCGATCCCAGCGTTGAGAAGCTGCAGGCGCAAAATCTCGCCCGGTTGCGCGCCGAGCGCAACAACACCGCGGTGCGGCAGACCCTGGCGAAACTCAAAGAAGCGGCGCAGGAGGGCCGCAACATCATGCCGGCCTTGATTGACTGCAGCATGGCTTACTGCACACTCGGCGAGATCATCAACGAGCTCAAAGCCGTCTACGGCACCTGGCGGGAGGAACCGGTGTTTTGAGATTGCCGCGGCGCTTCCTGCCGGTGACCGGGCAGCCAGAGGGGAAGTTGGGGGCACAACATTGAAGAAAACATTCTGGAAAAAAGAAAACACCATTATTTGAACAGGGAGCATGCCGTTTCATGGAGCGCAAAATTCGTGTGCTGGTGGGCAAGCTCGGACTTGATGGTCATGACCGCGGCGCCAAAATCATCGCCAGCGCCCTGCGGGATGCCGGCTTCGAAGTGATCTATTCCGGGCTGCATCAAACCCCGGAGATGATCGTCGAAGCCGCGCTGCAGGAGGACGTCGAAGTCATCGGCATCTCGATGCTCTCCGGCGCGCATATGACGCTGTTTCCGCGTGTGCTGGAGCTGATGAAAAAGAACGACATGTCCGACGTGCTCCTGCTTGCCGGCGGCACCATCCCGCCGGATGACGCGGCCGCGCTGGAGCGCATGGGTGTCGCACGCGTTTTCGGCCCGGGCACCGACACCCGTGACATCATCGCCCTGATCCGCGAGTGGGCGGCCAGGCGCAATTGAAGTGTTGCCGACTGCGCAACGGTCCGTGTGCCATGCGATGAAAAGCATGTGCGCCCGGCAGCCGTGGCCCGAAGCTCTCCAGAGTCATGTGTTATCGCAGAAGGAATGCCGCAGATCCCGCAAAAGCAACAGGGCCTGAACGTGCGGTTGTCCAGTCCTCTGCATTCCCCCTCGTGACCGTCGCCGCGCCGGCGACTGAATGCGCGGCTGCCATTTTCCCGCGCGTGCAGATGGGAATGCGGCAGCAGCGGTTTGATTTCACGCCGCCAGGCGTTTGATGATCACCAGCGTGGCGTCGTCCTCCCACTTGGCGTTTTCGCCGAATGCGAACACGGTATTGAACACCGTCTCGAGAATTTCGGCAGCGCTTTTTTCCTGGTTGGTCATGATCAAGCTCTGCAGCCGTTCCAGGCCGAACGCCTCGCCCTCGGGGTTGCGGCGTTCGAAGATGCCGTCGCTGTACATCGCCATGACCGCGCCCGGCTCGAAGTTGGCCAGGGAACGATGAATCGCGAGCTCGGGCAGCGCACCCAGAATGATGCCGGTGGGCCGCAGTTCCGTCACCGCGGTGCCGCGAATGAGCAGCGGCGAAGGATGGCCGGCATTGGCATAGATGATGTGGCCATTGCTTTCGATTTCACCATAAAACAGCGACACGAAGCGGGTGGAATAAGTGCTGCGATGAATCACCCGGTTGAGCTTCTTGAGCGTGTGCACCATTTTCATTTGCTCTTCCAAACCCATGCGCAAGCCGGTCACCACATCCCGCACCAGCAGCGCGGCCGGCAGGCCGTGGCCGCTGGCATCGCCAATGCTGACGCCGAACATTTCATTGCTGAACGGAAAATAGTCGAACAAATCCCCGCCCACCAGCTCCGCCGGCTGGGAACGGCCGGCGATCTCATAGCCCTGAATGTGCGGCGGGGTCTGCGGCAGCAGGCTGTTCTGAATGTGCGCCGCCTGCTCCAGCCCGCTTTTGACGGCATCGGAGAACAGGCGGTAATTCAACGCCGCGCGCACGGCATTCATGCAGAACTCGATTTCCTCGCGCACCCAGCCGGCCTTGAGCTCGAACACCACGATCCAGCGTTCGTTGGGGCTGCGCCCCACGGTGAAGGCCGCGGGAATGGCGTATTCCTCCTGCTGGCTGATGGCGCGGTCGATGCTGAGCGCGGGATCATCATAAATGTAGCTGCCGTATTTGAGCAGCAGTTTCACCGCCTCGGCGTCGGCGGCCAGCCGGACCGCGCCGCGCATGCTTTTGGACTGTCCGGGGCGACGCACCTGGACGAATTCATCTCCCACTTCTTCATAGATGCGGCCGTTGCTGATGTGCAAATCCACACTGAAATTCTGTTCGATGGCGCGCAAAATGGTAAACAAAAAATTCTTGCCGGATTTCTCCCGGCCAATGGTAGTCAGCAGGGCATCGAGTTTGCGATAAAATGTCTTTGGCTCGAGCATGACATTCCTTTCGTGAAAGCATCGGCAGCAATGGTATCATTTTTGGCCGCCACATGCAAGCAGCAAAAAGCCGTTTTGCTTCGCCCTGCAATGTCTTATATTGCTGGCCATTCGTGTCATGGTAAACAGCTTGCTCGTTTCTGGCAACACAGGAGTCACAGCCGAGGTGAAGATTCTTCTGTTCGATATCGACGGTACGCTCATTCATTCCGGCGGCTCGGGCATGCACGGCATGACCCTGGCCTTCGAAGAGCTGTACGGCATTGCCAATGCGTTCGACGGCATCGTGGTCTCCGGCCGCACCGACACGCTGATTTTCCGTGATGCGCTCGCGAAACATGGCCTGCCCTGGCGCGAGCAGGAGCTGGAACGCTACAAACAACGCTATTTCATTCATCTCGCCGCCGACCTGCAGCGGCCGCGGCCCCAACGCCGCCTCATGCCGGGCTTTCCCGAAGTGCTCGAACGCTTGCGCGCCCTGCCGCAATTTCATCTCGGCCTGCTCACCGGCAATTGGTACAAGGCGGCTGAAATCAAGCTGCAGCATTTCGATTTGTGGAAGTACTTTGAGTTTGGTGCCTTCAGCGATGACGAAAGCGACCGCAACAAGCTGGTGCCGCATGCGCTGCGCCGGGTGCGGGAGCGATACCACTTTGTTCCCCGCAATCATGACGTTTATGTCATTGGCGACACCCCGCGCGACGTCGCGTGCGCCCGGCCGCATGGCGTCGTCGCCATCGCAGTGGCCACCGGCGACTACAGCCTCGAACAACTGCGCGCCGCGGAGCCTGATCATTTGTTTCAGGATTTCTCCCGGCCCGGGGAATTCCTGAAGATTTTTCTGGACGGGTAACTTGACCGGGCCTGTTGGCATGCGCCGTCTGTGGCGCCGCGCCAGGGAGGCGTGGCGGCTGCCCAACGTGTTGCTGTTTCGACCCGGCCGGAGGCAACACGACGAAGACCTGGGGAAACGTAATGCTCGCGAAGGGACGGCCGGTTTATTGCGGGAACCCTGGCGACAAGGGTCGCACCCAAAACACCACCGTCCGGGCGCTTCCTCAAGAGCTGGCTTTGCCGGGCGTGTGTGAACTTCGGGGCTGAGCGCCCGGGTGGTTTCTGCCTCACCGATCGGACTCTTGCAAGGTGCTCGTGAGAATTTCAAACGGACACGCGGTCGTCTTCGCCTTTGCCGTGCTCGCGCTTGCCGGTCTGGTCGCGAGCCATTTCAAGCTGCATCACGTGGTTCTGCCGCCCCCGCCACTTGCCGTTGCTCAACAGCTAGCCGAGGATGACATGAACCCTTTCGCTGCCGACTTTGCCGAACATCTGGCGCATGGCCGCAAACCCAACCGCCTGATTCATGAGAAAAGCCCCTATCTCCTGCAGCATGCCTTCAATCCGGTGGACTGGTATCCCTGGGGCGAGGAGGCGTTCGCCAAAGCGCGGCGCGAGAACAAGCCCATCTTTCTCTCCATCGGCTATGCCACCTGCCATTGGTGCCACGTCATGGAGCGCGAGTCCTTCGAGAACGACAGCATTGCGGCCCTCATGAACGAGCACTACGTCTGCATCAAGGTCGATCGCGAGGAGCGTCCGGATGTCGATCGTGTTTACATGGCAGTGGTGCAGGCCCTGACGGGCGCCGGCGGCTGGCCGCTCTCGGCGTGGCTGACACCGGAGCTCAAGCCGTTCTACGCCGGCACCTATTTCCCGCCGGAGCCGCGCCATGGCCGGCCGGGTTTCCCGCAGCTTTTGTTGCAGCTCAGCCGTGTCTGGCGGGAGCAGCGCGCACAGGTGCTGGCGACGAGCACGCAAATCATTCAGGCCATGCAGCAGGAGGTTGCCGCGGCAGAGGCGGCGCGGCCGGTGGATTTCGCCGCCCTGGCACGCCATGCTTTTGCACAATTCCGTCAAAGCTATGATGAACGTCTGGGCGGTTTTGGCGGCGCGCCCAAATTTCCGCGGCCGGCGGTGTTCCATTTTCTCCTGCGCTATTATGCCCGCACGCAGGAGAAAAGCGCGCTCGCCATGACGCTGCACACACTGCGCTGTATGTGGGCTGGCGGCATCTATGACCATCTCGGCGGCGGCTTTCACCGCTACGCCGTGGATGCCTATTGGCGCGTGCCGCATTTCGAAAAAATGTTGTATGATCAGGCACAACTGGCATGCGCTTATTTGGAAGCTTATCAGCTCACCCGGGAGGAATTTTATGCCCGGGTGGCCCGCGAGGTGCTGGATTACGTGCTGCGCGACATGACGCATCCCGAAGGCGGCTTCTATTCGGCGGAGGATGCCGACAGCGCGCCGGATCCCGCGCATCCCGCGGAAAAGGAGGAAGGCGCATGCTATCTGTGGCGCAAGCAGGAAATTGTGAACCTGCTCGGCGGTAAACAGGCCGAAATTTTCTGTTATCTCTACGGCGTGAGTGACAGCGGCAACACGATCAGTGATCCCCACGGTGAGTTCCGCGACCGCAACGTGCTGTATGCCGCCCGCACGCCGGCGGAAGCGGCGGCGCATTTTGCCCTGCCGGAAACGGCGATCAACGAAATCCGCGCACGCGGCCGGGCGCAATTATTCGCTGCGCGTCTGCAGCGACCGCGGCCGCTGCGTGATGACAAGATCATCACCGCCTGGAACGGCCTGATGATCTCGGCATTTGCCCGCGCTTATCAGGTGCTGGAGGAGCGCGTTTACCTCGAAGCGGCGCAGCGGGCAGCCGCATTCGTGCTCGCCCGCAACTTTGACCCCGCCGGCGCCACACTCAAACGCCGCTACCGGGACGGCGAGTCCAGGCACCCGGCGCAGCTCGAGGACTATGCCTTCTTCGTGCAGGGGCTGCTGGATTTGTATGAAGCCGGTTTCGAAATTGCCTGGTTGCAACTGGCCGAGCAGTTGACGGAAACGCAAAACCGCATTTTTTACGATGCCGCGGGCGGCGGCTTTTTCGATACGGCCGGGGATGATGACCGCATCCTGCTGCGCATGAAAGACGAGTATGACGGCGCCGAACCTTCCGGCAATGCGGTGGCGGCGGCCAACCTTCTCCGTCTCGCGCAAATGCTCGACAAACCGCAATGGTGGGAACTCGCCCTGCAAACCCTGCAACGCTTTGCCACCCGGCTGGAGAAAATTCCGCAGGCCGCGCCACAAATGCTCGCCACCATGGATTTCAGCCGGAACCAACCGGCGCAAATCATTCTCGCCGGCGATCCGCAGGCGGAGGATACGCGCACGCTGTTGCGCGCGGTGCAGCAACGCTTTCGACCCAACAAGATTTTGTTGCTGGCCGGCGGCGACGGGTGGGAGTATTTGTGCGAAAAATTGCCCGTCTTGAACGCGATGACCATGCACGATGGCCGGGCGACGGCCTACGTCTGCGAAAACTACGCCTGCCAGTTGCCGACCACTGACGCGGCCGTGCTCACCCGGCTTTTGTCAGGATCGGAAAAGCCGGCTGCGGAATGACCGGCAGGAGAAGCCGTGTGGCTCCCCAGGCGCCGGTCGCGGCAAGGGCCAAGCCTTGCCACAAAGCCGGCAGGCCACGCTCGTGTCATGAAAGATTGCCGACAGGTTTCTTCGAGTGAAGCAAGCAGGGAGAGAAGCGATGAAATACCTCCTGGCGTTGGATCAGGGCACCACCAGCAGCCGCAGTATCATCTTCGATCAGGAGGGGAACATGCGGGCCTGGTCGCAGCAGGAATTCACGCAGTACTATCCGCAGCCTGGCTGGGTGGAGCATGACCCCGAAGAAATCTGGCAAACGCAACTGGCCACTGCGCGCGCGGCATTGCAAAAAGCCGGGCTGAGTGCAAAGGACATTGCGGCGATAGGCATCACCAATCAACGCGAGACCACCCTGCTGTGGGAGCGCAAGACCGGAAAGGCCGTGCATCCCGCCATCGTCTGGCAGGATCGGCGCACCGCTGCGCTCTGCGATGAGATTCGCGCCACCAAGTGGCGCCAGGAAATTTCCCGGCGCACCGGCCTGGTGGCGGATCCCTATTTCTCCGCCACCAAAATCAAATGGCTGCTGGACAACGTCGCCGGACTGCGGCCGCGCGCCCGGCAGGGCGAACTCGCCTTCGGCACGATTGACACCTGGCTGTTGTGGAAGCTGACCGGCGGCAAAGTTCATGCGACGGATTGCTCGAATGCCTCCCGCACGCTGCTGTTCAACATTCATGAGTGCGATTGGGATCGCGAACTGCTGGCACTTTTCGACATCCCGGCGGCGTTGCTGCCCAAAGTGCGGCCCAGCAGCGGCCTGTTTGGGCTGGCGGCGGCGGAGTGGCTGGGCGCGGAGATTCCGATTGCCGGCATCGCCGGCGATCAACAAGCCGCGTTGTTCGGGCAAACCTGTTTCAAACCCGGCATGCTGAAAAACACTTATGGCACCGGCTGCTTCATGCTGATGCAAACCGGCGCACAGGCGTTTGCTTCGCAGCATGGTTTGCTGACCACGATTGCCTGGCAGATTGGCGGCGGCCAGGTGCAATACGCGCTCGAAGGCTCGGTGTTTGTCGCGGGCGCCGTGGTGCAGTGGCTGCGTGATGAGTTGCAGATCATCAAGTCAGCGTCGGAGATCGAGCACCTGGCGGCACAAGTAAAGGACAACGGCGGGGTCTATCTCGTGCCGGCTTTTGCCGGGCTGGGTTCGCCGTATTGGGATGCCGGGGCGCGTGGCACAATCGTGGGCTTGACCCGCGGCACCAATCGTGGTCACCTGGCGCGCGCGGCGCTGGAGGCGATTGCCTATCAGTCGCGCGACCTGGCCGAGGCCATGCAGGAAGACGCCGGCATCACCCTCACGGAATTGCGGGTGGATGGTGGCGCTGTGGGCAATGATTTGCTCATGCAGTTTCAGGCGGATATTGTGCCCACGCCGGTGGTGCGTCCGGCGGTGACCGAGACCACGGCGCTGGGCGCGGCTTATCTGGCGGGCCTGGCGGTGGGATGCTGGCGCGATCTCGATGATCTCAGCCGGCACTGGCGCGCACAGACACGCTTTTCCCCCTCGATGCCGGAGGCCGAGCGCCGGCAGCTTTATCATAACTGGCGCCGGGCCGTGGGCCGTGCCGCGGGATGGTTGCAAAACGACTGAAGCAAGCGTTTGAAATCCAAAGGGGACGCGTCACAATCAAATAAAGGCCGGCCCCCAACAGGCAAGTTCCTCGGTTGTCGCCGGGGAAAGCAGGGCAGAAGCCGCCGTCTGTAACCGCGATGGCCTGCCCTGCTCCACAGGATGGCACGCGGCACCGACGACGTATGGCCTGGGCTGCGTGTCGGGACGTAGCGCAGAGCTCTTGTCCAATGCTGCCAACTTTTTCGAAGCGATAAAATTCAAAAGCCAGAACACGCAAGGACGGCAGGACGCCGGGGTTTCGCAAAGGATCACCGTTCCGCCACGGTTTGACCGTGGCCTTCTCTTGCGACCCTGCGGATGCTCTCTGCAGGAATGCCACGGCCATGCCGTGGCAGATCAAAAAGGGGACGGAACTGCCACCGCGAAGATTTTTGAATCATGCAACCCACCAAGAGCACGAGGAGAAACCCGGTGGTCTGTGTGATTTTTGTGGTGCGGAGGTTTATTGTCGGGCAATTGCTGCAGAAAAACTCCTGGCGTGAGAGTTTTTGCTTCGTTTGAAAAGTTGGTGACCATTGAACATCTTGTCCACAGGCAGGAAGGCCTGCCCTGCTCCACACGCAGCCGGGATGATTACCCGTCAACGAGAAAATTGCTTGACAATAGATGAATCTTTTCTATTTTTGCCACCTGTTTTCAATTACGTGATGTGTCATCAGGCTTTTCGGTGCGCTTGCAGAGATGGGCACGCTCGCCCGCGTCAGCCCGCTTTGCTTGTCCAAGCCAGGAAGGGTTAGGGAGCTTTCCCGCCAACTTGTCGCATCTGCCCGATAAATCCCTCGAGGCTCAGGCGTGTCCGACTGCAGTTTGCCTGGCAATTTGAAAACAGCTTTCCGCCTGATCATCGATTCGAGAATTCTGATGGCTCAGATTTTTCACCCGAGTACGAACACTCTTTCCAAAGTCAGTATTTTCGGAGCAGTTTTTTTCGTGGGCGGCTTCCTGTGGTTGATGCTGGTGCTGGAGCGTTCCGCCTACGTGACGCAGGCCAATGTCGTGCGCGAGCAGCCGGTGGCGTTCAGCCATCGCCACCATGTCGGCCAGCTCGGCATTGACTGCCGTTACTGTCACACCTCCGTGGAAGAAAGTGCTTTCGCCGGCATTCCCGCCACCAAAACCTGCATGACCTGCCACTCCCAGATTCATACCACCGCCCCGATTCTCGAACCGGTGCGTGAGAGTTGGCGCAGCGATCGCGCGATCGCCTGGGTGCGGGTCAATGATCTCCCCGATTTCGTTTACTTCAACCACAGCATCCACCTGAAAAAGGGCGTAGGCTGCGTCACCTGTCACGGCCCGATTCAGGAGATGGCACTCACCTGGCGCGAAAACCCGCTGGAAATGGCCTGGTGCCTGCAATGCCATCGCCATCCGGAAAAATACGTCCGGCCGCGCGACCAGGTCTTCAGCACCACCTGGCAGGCCGGGGATCAGGAGAAACTGGGCGCCCAACTGGTGCAGGAATACCAGATCCGCAAACTAACCGATTGTTCCATTTGCCATCGATGAGCACGATGATGGACACGCCTCACCTCGATTTGGAGGAAATCCGCCGGCGTTTGAACGGCAAACAGGGCAGACACTATTGGCGCAGCCTGGAAGAGCTGGCTGAGACGCCGGCCTTTCAGCAGTTCGTGGAGAATGAATTCGCGCCCGGCGTGGTGGATTACTCCAACGCGGTCAGTCGCCGTAATTTTCTCAAGTTCATGGGCGCTTCGCTGGCGCTCGCCGGTTTGAATGCGTGCACACGCCAGCCGGTGGAGAAGATCTTTCCCTATGTACAGCCGCCCGAACAACTGGTGCCCGGCAACCCGGTCTACTTTGCCACGGCCATGGTGCAGCGCGGTTTTGCGCGGGGTCTGTTGGCGGAGAGCCACATGGGCCGGCCCACCAAAGTCGAAGGCAATCCCGAGCATCCGGCCAGCCTGGGCGCCACGGACATCTTCGCGCAGGCCTCGGTGCTCACGCTTTATGATCCCGACCGGGCGCAGGTGGTCACGCGCACCGGCCGGGTCAGCACCTGGGACGCTTTTCTCTCCGATTTCAACCTCAAACTGGAGGCGCAGCGTCAAAAGCAGGGTGCGGGCTTGCGCGTGCTTACCGAGACTGTCACTTCGCCCACGCTGGCGGACCAATTGCAACGTCTGCACGCGGCTTTCCCGGCGGCGAAATGGCATCAATACGAACCCACCAGTCGCGATCAGGCGCGCGCCGGTGCCGCGCTGGCATTTGGGGAAGTGGTTGAGACGCATTACCGCTTTGATCGCGCCGCCGTGATTCTTGCCCTCGATGCCGATTTTCTCATCGATCATCCCAACAGTGTGCGTTACGCCCGTGATTTTTCCAGGCAGCGCCGCGTGGTTGACGGTGAAATGAAGATGAACCGGCTGTACATGATCGAAAGCACGCCGACCCTGACCGGCAGCATGGCGGATCATCGCCTGGCTCTGCCACCGGCAGCGCTCGAGCATTTCTCGCGGGCAGTGGCGGCAGAATGTGGGGTGGGCGGCAAACCGGCCGGAATCAGCCGCGCGCACGAGAAATGGATCAAAGCGATTGCCGAGGATTTGAAGGCTCATCGCGGAGCGGGGTTGGTAATCGCCGGCGATACCCAACCGCCGGTGGTGCATCTGCTGGCACATGCCCTCAATCACGCGCTGGGCAATGCCGGCAACACCGTCGTGTACACCGCGCCGGTGGAGGCGGAGCCGGTGGAGCAAATGGCGTCGCTGCGCGAACTGGTCGCTGACATGAAGGCCGGCGCCGTTGAAGTGCTGGTGATCCTGGGTGGCAACCCCGTGTTTACCGCGCCCGCCGATCTGGATTTCGCCGGCGCGCTTGCCAAAGTCGGCATGCGGGTGCAGCTCAGCCTGTATGAAGATGAAACCGCGGCGTTTTGCCACTGGCATATCCCCGAATCCCACTACCTCGAAGCGTGGAGTGACTGCCGTGCCTTCGACGGCACGGTGACCATCCTGCAGCCGCTGATTGCGCCACTGTACAACAGCAAATCGGCGCATGAGATACTGGCCGTCATGCTCGGCCAGAGCGGCTTGAGCAGTTATGAGGTGGTGCGGGAGTATTGGCAAAGGCATCATAATACACCGGACTTTGAAACCTTCTGGCAGGTGTCGGTGCATGACGGGGTGGTGGCCAATACCGCCCTGCCGCTGAAGTCAGTCAACTTTACCGGCCAGGTGCCGCCGCCCGCCGAACCGCTCGCCAGCCCGGGCCTCGCCATTTGCTTCCGGCCGGATCCCAGCGTGGGGGATGGCCGCTTCGCCAACAACGGTTGGTTGCAAGAACTACCGAAGCCGCTTACCAAGCTGACGTGGGATAATGCGGCGTTGCTCAGTCCGGCAACTGCACAGCGGCTGAAATTGCAGAATGAAGACGTTGTGGAACTGCATTATCAGGGCCGCACCGTGAAGGCGCCGGTGTGGATCATGCCCGGCCACCCCGAAGAAACCGTAACCGTTCACTTCGGCTATGGCCGCACCCGCGGCGGTCAGCTAGCCAACGGCACCGGCTTCAACGCCTATGCCCTGCGCACCTCGGCCGCGCCCTGGTTTGGCCACGGTCTGGAAATCCGCAAAACCGGCGACCGCTACCGGCTGGCCACCAGCCAGATGCATCACAGCATGGAGAATCGCCATCTCGTGCGCGTGGGTACACTGGCGGAATTCGTGGCGCATCCGGAGTTTGTCCACGAGATGGGGCACGAACCGCCGCCGGAAATGTCGCTCTATCCCGAGCACAAATACGACGGCAACTCCTGGGGCATGGTGATCGATTTGAATGCCTGCCTGGGCTGCAACGCCTGCACCATCGCCTGCCAGGCGGAGAACAATATCGCCGTGGTCGGCAAGGAGCAGGTGTTGATCGGCCGTGAGATGCACTGGATTCGGGTGGACCGCTACTACGAAGGCGATCTCGATCATCCCGACACCTATCATCAGCCGGTGCCGTGCATGCACTGTGAAAAGGCGCCCTGCGAGCCGGTGTGCCCGGTGGGCGCGACGGTGCACAGCTCCGAAGGCCTGAATGACATGGTCTACAACCGCTGCGTCGGGACACGCTACTGCGCCAACAACTGCCCCTACAAAGTGCGGCGCTTCAATTTCCTGCTCTATTCCGATTTCGAGACCCCGATTCTCAAACTGCAGCGCAACCCTGATGTCACGGTGCGCTCACGCGGGGTGATGGAAAAATGCACCTACTGCGTGCAACGCATCAACGCGGCGCGCATCGAAGCCAAAAAGGAAGATCGCGCCATCGCTGACGGCGAAATTCTCACCGCCTGCCAGCAGGTGTGTCCGGCGCAGGCGATCAGCTTCGGCAATCTCAATGACCCGAACAGCCGCGTGGCCAAACTGAAACAAAGCCCGCTCAACTACGGCCTGCTCGCCGAGTTGAACACCCGGCCGCGCACCACCTATCTCGCGCGGCTGCGCAATCCCAATCCGGCCTTACAGGAGGAAGGCAGCCCGGCGTGAGTTGCATGCGGACCAAGCGAAGGCTGTGCCGCATGCCGCAACGAAGTGACTGCCAGGCACAGGCGGGACGATAATCATCGCGCAAGAAACATGGCACAAACTGAAACGCTGCTCAACAAGCTGGCCAAATACCGCCAGGAGGCACCGGTCCTCGCGCCCGGCCACACCTACGGCTCGATCACCGACAAGGTGAGCGCGATCGTGCTCACCCGCAAGACGCCCAAAGGCTGGATCCTCGGCTTCACCATCACGTTTGCCGGCGTGATGATGCTGTTCGCGGCTCTGGCCTATCTCTTCGTCAAGGGCGTGGGCATTTGGGGCATCAACAATCCCGTGGGCTGGGGCTTTGCCATCATCAACCTGGTCTGGTGGATCGGCATCGGCCATGCCGGCACGTTGATCTCCGCCATCCTGTTGTTGTTTCGGCAGACATGGCGCACTTCGATCAACCGCTTTGCCGAAGCCATGACCCTGTTCGCGGTGGCTTGCGCCGGTATCTTTCCCCTCATTCACGTCGGCCGGCCGTGGCTGGCTTACTGGCTGTTGCCCTATCCCAACACCATGGCGCTCTGGCCGCAAACCCGCAGCCCGCTGGCCTGGGACGTGTTCGCCATCAGCACCTATGCCTCGGTGTCGGCGCTGTTCTGGTATATCGGATTGCTGCCCGATCTCGCCACGCTGCGCGATCGCACCAAGAACCGGTGGGTGCGCCTGATCTACGGCGTTCTTGCCATGGGCTGGCGCGGCTCGGCGGTGCACTGGTCGCGCTATGAAACCACCTACCTGCTGCTCGCCGGTCTGGCCACGCCGCTGGTGTTGTCGGTGCACACGGTGATCAGCTTCGACTTTGCGATGTCCATCATCCCCGGCTGGCACGCCACGATTTTTCCACCCTATTTCGTGGCGGGCGCCATCTATGCCGGGTTCGCGATGGTTTTGATTCTCGCCATCCCGCTGCGCGCGATCTACGGCCTGGAAGACTTCATCACCACCGTGCATCTCCGCAACATGGCGAAAATCATGCTGGCCACCGGCCTGATCGTCTGTTATGGTTATGCCGTGGAAGCGTTCATGGCCTGGTACAGCGCCAACGAATATGAATGGTACATGATGTGGAATCGGTGGACCGGCCCCTATGCCCCGGCTTATTGGGCCCTGCTCTTCTGCAACCTGGTGGTGCCGCAGTTGCTGTGGATCGAAAAGGTGCAGAGCAGCCCCCTCTGGCTGTTCGTGATCGCCATTGTGGTCAGCGTCGGCATGTGGCTGGAACGTTTCGTGATCGTCGTCACCAGTTTGCATCGCGATTTCCTGCCCTCCGCCTGGGGCATGTATTATCCCACTCCCTGGGACTGGGCAACGTATCTCGGCACCATCGGCTTGTTCTTCGCGCTCATCTTTCTGTTCGTGCGCGTGCTGCCCGCCATCTCGATCTTCGAGATGCGCACCCTGGTGCCCGTGGAAGAACACAAATAAAACCGCGCCGGCGGACGGAAGCCGAAGCGCCGTGCTTCGCCGTTGCTTTACTCCAGAAGTGAATGTGAGCCTATGAACACCGGCACCCAATCAACCAACAACAGCGCGCTCTACGGTTTGCTGGCCGAGTTCGAGACGCCCGGCGCGCTGCTGGAAGCTGCCAGGCGCACGCATGCCGAGGGCTACCGCAAAATTGACGCCTACTCGCCGTTTCCGATCGAAGGCCTGGCCGAAGCGATTCATGTGCATCGCAACCGCCTGCCGCGCATCGTGTTGCTCGGCGGACTGGTGGGCTGCTTCGTCGGCTTCTTTTTTCAATACTACGCCGCGGTGATCGACTACCCGCTCAATGTCGGCGGCCGGCCCTTCAACAGTTGGCCCTCGTTCATCCCGATCACCTTCGAGACCACGATTTTGTTCGCCGCCTTTACCGCGGTGCTGGCAATGTTTGCGCTCAACGGCCTGCCCCAGCCTTATCACCCGGTATTCAATGTCGAGCGCTTCGAACACGCCTCGCGTGACCGCTTCTTTTTGTGCATCGAGGCCGGGGACCCCAAGTTCGATGCGTTAGCCACCCGCGCCTTTTTGGAGAGCCTGCAGCCCGAGGCGGTGCACGAAGTCGAGCCGTGAGGCCACTGTTGCGACACATTTGAAGCGAGTGATTAAAAACAACCGTATCGCATGATCTGCAAAAAGAACTCGTTTTGGCGCCCGGTCACCACACTTGCGCTGCTGATGCTGGCTGCGTTCCTCACCGGCTGCCGGCAGGATATGCACGATCAGCCCCGTCTGGAACCGCTGGAGGGCAGCACGGTTTTCGCGGATGGCCGCGCCTCGCGGCCCCAGGTGCCCGGCACCATTGCCCGCGGCCAGCTCCGCACCGATGCCGCGCTTCACACTGGCAAAGCCGGCAACCAGTTGGTGGATCGCCTGCCGGTGGCCCTCACGCCGGAACTGCTGGCGCGCGGACGGGAGCGTTACAACATCTTCTGTGCGCCCTGTCATTCCCGTGTCGGTGACGGCAATGGCATGATCGTGCAGCGTGGCATGCGCCGGCCCCCCTCGTTCCATATTCAGCGGCTGCGCGAAGCGCCAGTGGGATATTTTTTCGATGTGATCACCAATGGTTTTGGAACAATGTACAGCTATGCCGATCGTGTGCCGGTGAAGGATCGCTGGGCCATCGTGGCATACATTCGTGCCCTGCAACTGAGCCAAAATGCCACGCTTGACGACGTGCCGGCCGGCCAGCGCGCGCAGTTGGGAGTGACGCCATGAACCTTGCCGATACCCTGACGCCGGGTCTGGCGCGCTGGCAGCGAACCGCCCTGCTGGTCGGCGTGCCGGCGCTGGCACTGTGTGGCGTGGGTGCCACGCTCGGCACCACGCCGTTTTTTCAAGCATACCTGCTCGGTTATCTTTTCTGGCTCGGCCTCACCCTCGGCTGTTTTGCGCTGCTGGCGCTGCACCATCTGGTGGGAGGCGGCTGGGGCTTCTCGATTCAGCGTGTGCTCGAAGCCGGTTCCCGCACACTGCCGCTGATGATCGTGCTGGGCGTGCCGCTCGCCTTTGGCCTGCAGGAATTGTATGTGTGGGCGCGGCCCGAGGTGGTCAGCCATGACGCCATTTTGCAGCACAAAGCGCGCTATCTCAACGTCCCGTTCTTCACCGTCCGCACGCTCGTTTATTTTGCCCTGTGGGCGGTGCTCATCTTTTTTCTCAACCGCTGGTCGAAGCAGCAGGATCACAGCGGCGACCTGCTGCTCACCCGCCGGCTGCGGCAGGTGAGCGGGCCAAGCCTGGTGATCTACGTGCTCACGCTCACCTTCGCCTCGGTGGATTGGGTGATGTCGCTCGATCCTCATTGGTACTCCACCATCTACGGTGTGCTGTTCGTGGTGGGGCAGGGGCTGCTCACGTTGGCCTTCGCCATCGTGGTGGTGGCGCGCCTGGTGCGGCACCAACCGCTGGCCGAGGTGGTGGCGGCCAAGCATTTCCACGATCTCGGCAACCTGATGTTTGCCTTCGTGCTGCTGTGGGCCTATGTCTCGTTCTCGCAATTTCTCATCATCTGGTCCGGCAATCTGCCCGAGGAAATTCCGTGGTACCTGCACCGGCTGCACGGCGGCTGGCAGTGGCTCTCGCTGGCGCTCGTGGTTTTTCATTTCGCGCTGCCCTTCGTGTTGCTGCTGTCACGCAAAATGAAGCGGCGGGTTGAACTGCTGGTCAAAGTCGCGCTGGGGATGATCGTGATGCGTTTCGCGGATCTCTTCTGGCTGGTCGTACCGAGCCTTCGCTCCGAAGGCTTCGCCCTGCACTGGCTGGACCTGGCGGCGCCGGTCGGCATCGGCGGGCTGTGGCTGGCCTGGTTCGTCTGGCAGCTCAGGGATCGCCCCCTGTTGCCGTTGCACGATCCCCGCGTCGCAATCGCCTTCAGTCACAAGGACCATTCGCATTGAAAAACCCCGGCTCGCTGCTGCACCGCGGTGCCGGGTGTTTCATACAGAATCGAGTGGGATGATGCATACCAACCAGGACAATCATCGCGGTTACGAAGTCAGCGATGCCAATGCGCGTTCGCTGGCGCTTTCCGGCATAGGACTGTTCGCCATCATTCTCGCCGCGCTGGCGTTGATGTATGGCGCCCTGGTGTTCTTCGAGCGTCGGCACGAGAAGACGGCCGAGCCGCCCCATGTGCTGGCTGAAGCCCGGCAAATTCCGCCGGCGCCCCGGCTGCAAATCACGCCGGAGCGTGATCTGCAGGCGTTCCTTGCCGCGGAAGATTCCGTGTTGCACGGTTATGGCTGGGTCGCGCGGGAAGCCGGCATCGTGCGCATTCCGATCGACAGCGCCATGGCGTTGTTGCTCAGGCGCGGTCTGCCGGTGCGACCTGCAACCGCCGGGCTGGCAGCGCCGGCCGGGCCCCGCGCCGCGCAGGAGGAAAGGCCATGAACGCTCTGCTCACCCCCGTGTCCCGGTGGCCGGCGCTTCCGGGTTGGCTCGTGCTGGGCCTGCTGCTTGCCGGCACACCAGAGCTGTGCAGCCAGGGTTTGAATGCCGGCAACCAGCCGGAGATTCTCAAACGCATCGGCATCGACCAAAAGCTCGGTGATCAGGTGCCGTTGACGCTGCAGTTTTTCGATGAAAGCGGTGCCCAAGTGCCGCTGCAGCACTATTTCGGCGAAAAGCCCGCGATTCTCGCCCTCATTTATTACAATTGCCCGATGTTGTGCAACCTGGTGTTGAATGGCTTGAATCGCAGTCTCAAGGCGGTGTCGTTTGACGCCGGCGATCAATTCAACATCATCGTGGTGAGCTTTGATCCGCGCGAAACCTCGGCGCTGGCTGCGGAAAAAAAGAAGAATTATGTGCGGGACTACGGCCGGCCGGGCGCGGAACGCGGCTGGCATTTTCTCACCGGCGATTCCCTGGCGATCAAACAACTCACCGAAGCGGTGGGCTTCCGCCATGCCTTCGATCCGGTTTCGCAACAATATGCGCATGCCGGCGGCCTGATGATTTTGACGCCCGCAGGCCGGCTGGCGCGCTATTTTTACGGCGTCGATTATTCCAGCCGCGATCTGCGACTGAGCCTGATCGAAGCCTCGCAAAACGAGATTGGCTCACCGGTCGATCAAGTGCTGCTCTATTGTTTTCACTACGATCCCCGCACCGGCAAATACGGTCTGGTGATCATGAATGTGCTGCGTCTGGCGGGTGTGACCACGGTGGTCGTGCTGGCAGGTTTCGTGCTGACCATGTTGTGGCGCGACCGGCGCAACAAGCTGGCGGGCGTCAAAGCCGGGTAAACGCTGTCCGGAACGGCAGCCCGCTCCCCGGCTGATCATTTGGATGAGTAGAAATCGTACGGAATCATGGACAAAGGCTTTCAACTGTTCCCGGAACAGGCCACACGACTGGCAGCGGAAGTGGACTTGTTGTACTACTTTCTCGTTGGTCTCTCGGTGTTTTTCTCGCTGCTGGTTTTTTTCCTGATTTATGTGTTCGCCGTGCGCTATCGCCGCCGCTCGGAAGACGAAGCGCCGATGCAAATCCCCGGCTTGCTCAAACTCGAACTGGCCTGGTCGATCATTCCCTTTATCCTCACCGTGATCGTCTTCTGGTGGGGCGCGAGTCTTTACTTCAAGGCCTATTCCGCGCCGCCCGGGGATGCCATGGAGATTTATGTCGTCGGCAAGCAGTGGATGTGGTACATTCAGCATCCCAATGGCCAGCGCGAGATCAACCAGTTGCACGTGCCGGTCGGCCAGGCGGTCAAACTCACCATGACCACCGAGGATGTCATTCACAGTTTCTACATTCCGGCGTTTCGCATCAAGAAGGACGTGGTGCCGGGTCGCTATAGCCACTTGTGGTTCGAAGCCACCAAAACCGGCGTCTATCATCTCTTCTGTGCGGAATACTGCGGCACCAAGCATTCGGAGATGATCGGCAGCGTGGTGGTGATGGAACCGGCGCAATTCGAAAAGTGGCTGAGTGGCAGCGAAAGCGGTGAAACCCTGGCAGCTGCCGGCGAAAAGAAGTTCAACCAGCTTGGCTGCGGCACCTGCCATGCCAACGTTGCCGGCGCGCGCGGACCTTCGTTGGTGGGCCTGTACGGCGGGCAAGTGAAACTCGCCGATGGCCGTACGGTGGTGGCGGATGAAGCCTATATTCGCGAATCGATCTTGAATCCCGCCGCCAAGCTCACCGCTGGCTACAATCCGCTCATGCCCACGTTTCAGGGACAGATCAACGAGGCGGGTCTGCTGCAGATCACGGCCTATCTCAAAACGTTGAAATAGTGACTGTCGCAACGGCGCACGCCAGGCGATCGTTTCAAGAACGGCCCGGCCGTCGCCTCACAATGCCTGCCGTTTTTTGACACGCGACCTGCCGTGAACGCCGGCGCAGCCGGTGGGTGAAATTTTTTGGGACAGAGTCACTTGGCATTGCACAAGCAGGCGCTGGCAGAGTGCCTGCGCGTTTTGGCGTCGGCGCGTTCCCGCCCCGGCATCACCAATCTGAGAGAAGAACAACAATGGCTACTGCTGTTTTTCGACCGTTTGATCATCAAATCGCCGAGCCGCACGAGATACCCAAACGGCATTATCTCAATGCCGGCTTCAGTGCCAAATCCTGGCTGTTCACCGTCGATCACAAACGCATCGCGATTCTCTATCTGATCACGGTGACCCTGTTCTTTCTGCTCGGTGGGCTGTTCGCCGTGTTCGTGCGCCTGGAACTCATGACGCCGGCCGCCGACTTGATGCAGTCGGAAACCTACAACAAAATGTTCACGATGCACGGCATCATGATGGTGTTCTTTTTCCTGATCCCGGCGATCCCCGCCATCCTCGGCAACTTTTTGGTGCCGCTGATGATTGGCGCCAAAGATTTGGCCTTCCCGCGCATCAACCTGCTGAGCTGGTACATTTACATAATTGGCGGCTTGTTCACTTTTGCTGCCGTGCTCTTCGGCGGGGTGGACACCGGTTGGACGTTTTACACGCCCTACAGTAGCACGTATTCCAACACCAACGTCATTCTGGCGGCAGTTGGCATTTTCATCACCGGCTTTTCCTCGATTTTGACCGGCCTGAACTTCATCGTCACCATCCACAAAATGCGCGCGCCCGGCATGACCTGGTTCCGCATGCCGCTGTTCATCTGGGCGCATTATGCCACCAGTCTCATTCAAGTGCTGGGCACGCCGGTGGTGGCCATCACCATCGTGCTGGTCGGCTTGGAGCGTCTGTTTCACATCGGCATCTTCGATCCCGCGGTCGGCGGCGATCCGCTGCTGTTTCAGCATTTGTTTTGGTTCTACTCACACCCGGCGGTCTACATCATGGTGCTGCCCGCCATGGGCGTGATGAGCGAACTCGTCACTTGCTTCTCGCGCAAGAAAATCTTCGGATACGAATTCGTCGCCTTCTCCAGCTTGGCCATTGCGGTGATCAGTTTTCTGGTGTGGGGCCATCACATGTTCACTACCGGCCAGTCGATTTATGCCGGCATGGTGTTCTCGTTCCTGAGTTTTCTGGTGGCCATCCCTTCGGCCATCAAGGTGTTCAACTGGACCGCGACGCTGTACAAAGGCTCGGTGTCTTATCAAGCGCCGATGTTGTATGCGATCGGATTCATCGGATTGTTTACCATCGGCGGCCTGACCGGCATGTTTTTGTCGACGCTGGCGGTCGATGTGCACGTGCATGACACCTATTTTGTTGTCGCCCATTTTCACTACATCATGGTGGGCGGCACGATCATGGCCTATCTCGGCGGCCTGCATTTTTGGTGGCCGAAAATCACCGGCCGGCTCTATCCTGAGGGCTGGGCGCGTTTCGCAGCGCTGGTGGTGTTCGTCGGCTTCAACCTCACTTTCTTTCCGCAGTTCGTGCTCGGCTACCTCGGCATGCCGCGGCGCTATCATGTTTACCCCGAGGAGTTCCAGGTGTTGAACGTGATGTCGTCCGCGGGAGCGACGATTTTGGGCGTGGGTTACCTGATTCCGCTCATCTATTTCATCTGGTCGCTCAAGAGCGGCCCGCATGCCAGCGCCAACCCCTGGAGCGCCACCGGCCTGGAGTGGCAGACCACCTCGCCGCCGCCCACGCATAATTTTGACAAGACGCCGGAGGTGACGGAAGAGGCCTACGACTACGCGAAATTCGCCCGGGAGCACGCCAAAGAAGAGGAGGCCGCCCTTGTCTGAGCAGCATCATCCCGCGCTCGCCCATCACTTCGAAGACCTGGACCAGCAATTCGAAGCTGCCGGTCTGGGTATGTGGGCTTTCCTGATTCAGGAAATTCTGTTCTTCGGCGGTTTATTTGCCGCCTACCTGGTGTACCGCATGAGTTATCCGGAGGCCTTCATCCAGGGCAGCCATTATCTCGACATTACGCTGGGTGGCGTCAATACCGCCATTCTGATCTGCAGCAGTTTGACCATGGCGCTGGCAGTGTTCCACGGCCAGCAGGGCAACCGCCGGCAGTTGATTCTATTTTTGTTTCTCACCATCGTGCTGGGCGCGGCCTTTTTGGGAATCAAAGCAGTCGAATACACGCACAAGTATCACGAGCATCTCATCCCCGGCCCCTTGTTTCAACCGGCGGAAGCGCACCCGCCGCAGATGCAGATTTTCTTTGCCCTGTATTTTGCCATGACCGGCATGCATGCGCTGCACATGGTGATTGGCATCGGCATTCTCTTCTTCCTCATCTACCAAGCGCGGCAGGGCCGCTACTCCCGCGAGTACAATTCGCCCATTGAAATCTTCGGGCTGTACTGGCACTTCGTTGACATCGTCTGGATTTTCCTGTTCCCCTTACTTTATCTCATAGGTCGTCATTGATGGGTCCCCATCTCGTTCCCAAGCGTGTGTACTATGCAGTGTTCGCGGCGTTGATGGTTTTGACGGCCGTGACGGTGATCGTGGCTTTTATCGATCTCGGGCCGTTCAACAACCTGATCGCCATGAGCATCGCGGTCGCCAAAGCCACGCTGGTGGTGCTCTACTTTATGCACGTGCGCTACAGCAGCAAGCTCACCTGGGTTTTTGCCGGGGCCGGTTTCATTTGGTTGATCATTTTGTTCGTGTTCATGCTCAACGATTATCTCACGCGCGAAGCCTGGAGCAATTTGCTCACCGGCCAGCCGTAGCGCCACTCCGCGCGCCTGCTGCGCCGCCCTTCACCGGCGGGGGTGGCAGGGATCCGGGCACGGCATGATCACGATGAATCGCAGTTCTGCCTGCCGGCTTTCGTGTGCCGCGTGAAGATGACTCAAGCACTGTGCTGCAGCACACCAAAACCCGCATAAAAAGAAATCCCCCTGGCGGGGCAAAACCTCGGCAGGGGGATTTTTATTGCGGAGTCGAAGACTTGCCTGGCCCGCTCAGCGCGCCAGGATCATGCGGCGCGTGAACAACTCCCGGCGGCCGTTTTCCCCCTCAAAAAGAATGCGCAGGAAATACATGCCAGTGCTGGCCTGACCGGCAGTGGTGGTGCCATTCCAGTGCAGCGCATGCGTGCCCGTGTTCAGTTGGCCGTCAAACAGGCGCAACACCTCCTGACCATGCAGGTTGTAGATGACCGCCTGCGCATGGCCCGCCTCCGGCAGGTGCAACCACAGGCGGGTGTCGTGGCGGAAGGGGTTGGGGTGGTTGGGTGAGAGGGAAAACTGTTGCGGCACAGTTGCCCCCCCCTCTGCCAAAAGCGCGGGTGCGGCCGCCCCGCCGGGCCGGCGCACGTAGGTGATCTGGAAATCATCGACCTCGTTGTTCATCTCCTCGCCGCGCAGAAAGAAGCCGACATACCATTGCTCCGATTTGGGGAAATGCCGGACGGGATCATGCGCAGTGGCGGAGTAATTGCCGTTGATGTAGTAATCGAAATGGTTGCCGTCACTCTCCTGCCGGATCTTGATGGTGACAACATCCCCGGCGCCGGGATCGGACAGGCCGTACCAGCGCCCGAGATCGAGCCCGCCGACATATTCCCCGTTCTTGATGGTCCACAGCCAGACCTGGCCGTAACGATGCCAAATCCAATAGCCATTCGCATGCGGGCTGTCTTCGTCGACCATGAGCGCGAGCGCGCCCTCGCGTACACCCAGGGCCGTGACGTTTTTGCCCCAGCGGTAGGATACTTCGATGATCTCGCGGCCGGCGCCATTGCTCAACGCATTGTACACCGTGAGGTAGCGCCATGACTTCCAGGCCTCGGGCGTGTGATCCAGCTCGCCGTTGGTGATGGTCCAATATTGTGGCTCACGTGTCCAGTTGGGGCCGAGATCCGTGCGTTCGAAATCATCATGGACGGTGAGCGTATCCGGGGCATTGAGCGGGGTGGTGAAGGTGAAATCTGGCGAGGCCGCCGTGTTGCCGGCTGCATCCGATGCCAGGATGCGATAGTGATAAAGCGTGTTCGGCAGCAAATTCAGCAATTGCACTGTGTGCGCGGTGGCCAGCTCAGTGCTTGCGGTTGTGCTGCTGTCATAGGCGGGGGTGGCGCCGTATTCCACCCGCGTCACTGCCGGTTCATCGGTTTCCCACCGCAGCGCGATACTGGTTGGCGAGGTATGCAACAACTGCAGCCCGCTGATCGCGGGTGCAATGGCATCATACAGGGCCGGGCTTTCCTCCCCGCCCTTGCCACTGTCGCGAACGTGCGAGCCATCGACATATGATTCATAGCCGGCATGCCAGCCTTCAATGGGGCCCGGTGGCTTGTCAAAGACAAGCTCGGCGGCAAAGGGTGCCAGTCGGGCGGGCGTGGGTTCGGCCCGTTTGCCGCCCACGGAACCGTGCAGCAGATATTGCTTGTCGTGCTGCAGTCGCAGATAGGGATTGACGAGATAATCATCGCCGGCTTTGCCCTCCCCCAGGTCCACGCGCGCGGACACCTGTAACCGGCCGTCGGACAGTTCCCGCACGGTGAAAGAAATGATCGCCTCGTCGAAGCGATTGGCGCCGCCAGCCGCGTCGGAGCGCCATTCAAATGTGCCGAGAAGTTGTGAAACTGTGGGATGAGCGGGTTGCGCCGGCGCCGGTGCAGCGCCGCTGGGATTCAATGAAATGACCAGGGCGAGCAGCGCAGCCCGTCTCCCGTTGATGCCGTGCAGATTCATGGGGCCTCCTCGGGGAGACAGTGGCAGGTCAAGCAGTCAGCAACTGGACGACACGCCGCGGCACCGCCTCCGGTACCAACGGTTCGCACGAATGATGCCCGGAGCAGTAGCGGAAACGCAATGAGTTTCAGCGAGCGGGAGAAAAAGGTGGGGCCGTCCCTGGGAGGTGGGTCGCCATGCCGCGACAAGGTTTGCTGACGGAATCATGCAGAAAAATACAAACCGCCGTGACTGCCTGCAGAATTCGGGTGATGGGAAGCAGGCGCTGCTGCGGCGCGAGTGCACAGGCAGCGCCCGGGCGTGACGCTTGGGAGCGAGGAGTGCCCCGTCCTTCACTTCAAATACAGTATTCGCCTGGTCATTACTTCCCGGCTGTGGTTGGGAGAGGCATAAATCACGCGCAGCAGATAGATGCCACTGCTCAGATTGCCGCCGGCAGCATGCTTGCCGTTCCAACGCAGCAGGTGATAACCCGGCGGCAAATGGCCGTCATACAACCGCGTGATTTCCCGGCCGGCCAGATCGTAGATCACCACTTCGACCCGGCCCTGCTCCGGCAACGCCAGTGTGATCGCCGTTTCGTTGTGGAAGGGATTGGGATAGTTCTGCGCCAGCTCGAAGCATTCCGGCAAACCGAGGGTTGCAGCCGCGGTGGAAGGCTGGCATTTCATGCTCGACGCGCTGCCGGTATTGCTGCTCAGAAAGGCGGCATAACCGGCCGCCGGCGGTGCCAGCGCAAAAGTGTCGCTGGCCACGCCAAAGATCGGCGCGCCCCATTCGCCGGTGCGGGTGTTGAACCACTGGCCGCTGAGGGTGCCGCTGGCATCGGATAGATTGACGCGGAAGGGTTGTGCGTTCTCGACATACACGACGTATTCCACCCCCGGTTCACCGGCCAGCCAGCGCTCGTTCGCCAGTGCCTCGAAGCGGGTATAGCGCCACCAGTTGATGGCGTAGCGGCCGTTGTTGGTCCAAAAGGTCTTGAGAATCGCCAGGAAACGGGCGCCGGCAGAGTGAAGATTCTCCGGTGACATCAGCGCGTCGTGATGAAAGGTGGCTGTGTTGCCGTAGACCAGGAAGCCGCCCCGCAGCAGGATCTGCCAGGCATCCTTGCGCACCTCCTCTGCTGACTGATCGCCCTCGTAGCCGAATTCGGCATTGATCACCGGTTTGTTGTAGCGCCGGTCGGTGGTGATCCGGCCGGGATCGAAGAGCTGCTGGTAGATCACCGTCAGCCAGTCTGCCGTGCCGAAATCATCGGCATTGGTATCGATCGTATGGGTGGTGATGGGATGATGATAGGGATCATTGGCCGCGAGCAATTCGCCCAGGCGGGCAAACCCGCCCGGCACGGACGCTTCTTCATACTCACCCGCCAGAATCCAAATGAGATGGTAGGCGGCATAGCGGTTGATCAGATACTGCACGTAGCGATCGATTTGTGCCGTGGTGGCGAAGCGCTGCCAGCCCTCATTCGCCCAGGCGAACATCAGGCCTGCGGTCAGGCCCTTCTCATTCAGGTAGGCCAGCCGCCGGTCAAAGGCCTGCCAGTAGCCGGGATTGAGACGATCGACCTCGCGATTGATGAATGCCTGGCCGCCTTCGTTGAAATCATTGCTGTCGGGGCGCAGCGCATAAAGCTGGCCGTGCACATAATTGAAGCCCTGGGCCGCGCGCGCATCAACATAGGTTTTGAATTCCCCGGGCCAGGATACTTTCGCGCTCGCGAACGACCATTGCGTGTCGCCCATCAGGAAGAAGGGCTGGCCCTCCGCCGTTTCCAGGGTGTAGGGAAAGGTGGCGGACTGGCGCAGCGGGCCGTTGCAGCCGGCATGACTCGCGGGCAGACGGCCTTCACAGATCAACTTGCCGGTTTTGCCATGCAACCCGGAATCACTCGAGGCGGATGACCACAGCCATTCTCCCCAAGCCGGCGGCGAGAAACGCACACGATAAACGGTGCCGCCATCCCAGAAACCATTCACGCGCGAGGTCCTGCCCCGGGCGGCGCTGGTCGTGCCGGTGAACGTCACCGTGACAGACGGGCCATCGACATAGGGATTCGTGCCGACCTGCCTGGCATGCAATGTTATCTCGTGCACGCCATAGAGCGGCACGGAAGGCACGCTGGCCTCAAAGCCCTGCTGCGTGACGAGCAATTCCGGTTGGTGGTTCGGGGATTCCCGCGAATCAAAGGACACAAAATCCGGCCCCTGGCCGATCAGCGCAAAGTTGAAGGTGCCGTTGCCGCTGACGGCCGCGGTGACGTCGGCGTTGTGCCATGCCTTCTCCTGCACGAGGGGGATGCTGTCCAAAATGGCGCCGGAGACAATGGGCTTGGTGAGCCAGGTCACGTTTCTTTCCTTCCAGGCACCGTTCAGGACGCGCACCAGGTTGTTGCCAACGCCGGATTGACGGCCGTGCAGCCGCAAGGTGGCCGTGGCCACGGTTGAATCCAACCCCGTCACGGTGAAGCGCAGATAACATTCGCGGCCTCTGCCCGCGCCCAAATTCATCCAACCGTAATTGCCGTGGTTGCGATGAGTGCCGTACAAACCCGCGGTTTCGACGTAGGTGTCGGCTGCCGGTTTGAAAACATACCGGCCGCGCGTCATGGTGATGAAGGTTTGTCCGCTGCTGGTGAAGCGGTTGCCGGCGTTGTCTGTGGCGGTGATGCGGTAGTAATAGGTTTGATTGGGCCGCAAATCCGCCAGCGTGACACTGAAGCTGGAATCCGGCGGACCCAACACCGGTGTTTTTTGACCAAAAGCAGGTGTCGGGCCATATTCCACGAAGCAGACGGCTGCTTCATTGGTGGACCACGACAGCCGCACGCCGTTGGCATAACGCTCCCGAATCGTCACCGCGGAGATTTGTGGCGGGGTGGCATCCTCGGCGGGGAGATTGGCGGTGACGAGCAGGTTCGAATAAATCGGCCCGATCATCGCGCCATATTGATTGTTGTTGAAGCCGGTGACGAGATCGGTGGCCACAGTGAGATCGCGGCCGAGAAAAACGTAGCGCAACTGCATGGGTGCGGCATGGGTGTGCGCGGCTTGCAGCACGCCATCCCGATGGTAAGTCAGGCGGTTGCCCTCCCAGGTGACTTTGATGCGATGCGTCTGGTCTCGCGGCCAATCCTCCAGGATCGTGGTATTCTGCTCCTGTTGATCATAGGCCCACGACAGCATTTTCACGCCGGGAGCATAGCGCGTGCCGGTGTGGAAATCCCACACGGTCTCCTGATTCTCCACCGGGTGATGATTGCCCCAGGGATTGCGAAACATGCTGACGATATGATGGCGCGGGAAGGAATTCTGCTCTTTGGGGCTGAAATTGCGCAGCTCCAATTCCAGCGAACCGTTTTCCACATAGAAGCCGAGGTCATAGACAATCATGTCCGCCGCGCCAGTCACCTGCCAGCCGCCGCCGGCAACGAACTGCCCGCCGCTGCGGCTGCCGGCTGTGCGGCCGGTGAGGGAATCGGCCAGCAAAACCCGGACACGCCAGGCACTGCCAACTGTACGGAAGGTGGAATCACGACTCACCGCCAGATTACCGGCGGCATCACGCGACCGAACACGATAGTGATAGAGTGTGCCGGGATTCAAATTGGTGAGCGCGACTGCATGTGACGTCCGCAGGTTGGGATCGAGAGGTGACAGTGAGCCATAGGCCTCCGTCAGGCCATACTCCACCTGGGTGTCGCTGGCCTCGTTGGTCTGCCAGGTGAGCAGGGCACGATTGGTTTCCACCTCGGCCAGGTTGAGGTTGAAAATCTGCGGGGCGGTGGCATCGCCTTTGGCAAGCGTCTCGGCGGAATAGATGGCGAAATCATCCACCAGCCACTGGCCCTTCACCGGGGTGTTGTAGGCCGCCAGCTCGAAGGCAAACTCGTTGTCCAGCGTGTAGCCCGGCAATGCAAAGGCCTCGGCGTAGGCACGCTGCCAGACGATGCTGTCAAAGGAGTATTCGAAGGCAATGGAATCGGTGGTCGTGCGCAGCCGCAGATAGAACTCCCGGTCAAAGCGCACACCGCTGGTCACATCGATTCCTCCCGCAACCCCGGCTTTGTTCCACTGCACATGCAGTTTGTAAGGCTCGGCGCTGCTGTTGCGGTAATTGTAGAAACGGTACCAGTTGGCCTCGTTGTAGAAGCCATGCGGCGCGTTGAGATTGACGGTGGGCGACATGCCGAGCGCGCCGTCATTATTGGGTTGTATGACTTTCACCTGAATGATCTTGCTGCGGCCGACAAAGCGGTCGCGCGTGCAGAGCCAGCCGCTGCTTGAACCGCTGGAGCGCAACCGCAGAACTCCGCCCTCCACGGTCGTGGCATTACCAGGATGGGCGCCCACCTGCCATTTTGCCGTATTCAACGCGGCACTGTTGAAATCGTCCGCACACAACGGGCCGTCGGGCGTGGTGAAGGTGAAGTTCGCACTCACGCTGAGATTGCCGGCGCGATCGCGCGATTTGACGCGGCCGTGATAGGTTGTGGCCGGCACGAGATCCGCAAGTTCGATGGCATGCGCCGTCACCCATGCCGTCTCAAGTTGTGTGCTAAAGCCGTAGGCCGGCGAGCGGCCATATTCGACCTGGGAATCGCCGGCCTCATTCGTGTTCCATGAAATCAGCGCCGTCACCGGCGTCAGACCGCTTACCATCACGTTCGAAATGACCGGTGGGGTTTGATCGGGCGTGGTGAAAGTGAAATTGCCGCTGAGCGCCAGGTTGCCGGCCGCATCGCGGGATTTGACACGATAGTGGTATGTCACGCCCTCCTGCAAGCCGGTGAGGGTCAGACGATGTGCGGTGACCAGGTCCGTCAGCACCGGCGTGATGAAACCGTAGGCCGGGCTTGCACCGAATTCGACCTGCGAATCGCTTGCTTCATTCGTCTCCCAGCAGATTTGCGCGGAGGAGGAAGTGAGACTGTCGCTGCGCACGCTGGTGATCACCGGCGGAGTTTGATCCGGCGTGGCAAAGGTGAAATCCCCGCTCACACTCAGGTTGCCGGCCTGGTCGCGCGACTTGACCCGAAAGTGATAAAGTTTGCCCTCCTGTAAGCCGGGTAATTCAATCCGATGTGCGGTTGCGGCCGTTGCCGTCACCCGGGAAGAAAGACCGTAGCCTTCTGTCAAGCCATATTCCACCCGGGCATCACATGCTTCGTCCGTGTTCCAGGTGATGACGGCGCTGTTGCGCGTCAGCTCGCTGCTGCGCACTGCGAAAAGGACAGGCGACATGGTATCCGTCGCCGCCGGCCGACTCGAACCCAGCAAGAAATCATCGACGATCCAGTCGCCTTTGGAAGGCGTGCTGTAGGCTGCCAGCTCGAAGACGAACAGACTGTCCAGCGTGTAACCCGGCAAAGAGAAAACTTCCGCGTAAGCGGTCACCCAGGTTTGGGCGTCGAATGAATATTCAAAGAAAATCGAATCGGCTGCCGTGCGCAGGCGCAGATGGTAATCGCGTTCGAATTGGACGCCGGCGGCAACATCCCATCCGTCGGAAACGCCATTTTTGCTCCACTGCACATGCAGCCGGTAGGGCTCATTGCCGCGGTTGCGGTAATTGTAAAAACGATACCAATTCGGCTCGCTGTAACATCCGAAGCTGGCGCTGGGGGTGACGGTCGGCGACATGCCCAGGGCACCGTCGTCATTGGGCTGCACGACTTTGACCTGCACTATGCGGTCGCGGCCGGAGAATTTTTCGCGTGTGTAGATCCAGCCGCTTTTGCCGCTGGTCGAGCGCAGGCGCAGGCCGCCATTCACCACCGCCGACAGGTTGTGCGCGGGTACACCCAGTTGCCATTTGTCGGGATCAAGCGTGCTCCCGGTGAAATCATCGCTGTGCGTTGGAATGCTGGTGGTGAAAGTGTCGTCCGCACTGTAGGCGGCCACGCCCGCCGCATCCATGGAAATTACGCGAAAATGATAAGTGGTGCCTGGCGTCAATTCCGTTAGAATGATGGCATGGGCCGTTACCCGTGCCGTGTCGCGGGACGAGAACTGGCCGTATGCTGTCGTGCGACCGAACTCCACCCGGGAATCGCCGGGTTGATCCGTTTGCCATTTGATGGTGGCGGTGGTGGGTGAGAAATTGCCGCTGGCGACATTGAAGATGAGCAGGGGCACGCGATTCACCTGCCCCGCCTTGGCTTTCGCCCGGGGAGTAACCTCCAATGGTTGTTCGAAATCCCCTTCTGAAGCCAGTGCCGGAGTTTCCTCTGCCACGGCACCCGCGCCCTTTGTCAGGCTTGTTGCGCCGCGCGCAGCACCGGTGTCATGCTTCTCGACCAGCGCAAATGCGTGGGCGCTGCCCTCGCCGGAGGGGAGCAACATTCCCGGGGACAGGCCGGGGAGGTTGGTCGCCGTAGCGAAGTTGTAAAAGACGAGCAGCGACATCGTCCCAAGACCAGGTGCGTGCAGACGGGAATCTTTCATGATGCCATTCCCTTTGTGAAAAAGGCTCAACTCGAATGTTCCTCGCTTGTAGAAATGGATTTCCTGCGCTCCCCCGAACACTTCATTGAAAACCCCGGAAAAACGGCACCGGCAGCGAGAATATCGCCAGCGGCGGCGCGGTTGGAGGCTCTTGACCAGCACTTGGTCTAAAAACAAAAATCCGCCATCCCAATATGGAGCCCAGGCGCGCAGAGGTTTCAAATTGAGAAGGCGGATTGATGTAAGCAAAGCCGTCAATCGCAGGGAGCTGTGAAGCCTCACCTACCCGATGACGGTCCCACAGTAGAGGATTTTTTCGAAATTGTCAAGGTGAGATTTCGGACCGGCTCCCGTCGCGACCAGCACAATTCCGTTGTCCAGTCCTTGTGAGTTGCAAGGGTAATTCAGGCAAAAGGACTGCGCCTGTCAGTTGCGCTCACGGCTTTTGGCGTTGCGCTGCCTGTCCGTTGCACGGCCGGTAGGCGGCGGCGTCTTCTGTTTTCCTGGCGTTAAGAAATCCGGACGAGAGAGCTTTGCAGGAACGCTGACGGTATCACGGGGTTTGCTGCGCAACTCTGGCACAGGTTGGTGTTGTGGTTCGAACGCGTTCACACCCGCGCTGCCCGGGGACCGGCCAAACAAAGGTGGCGTCAATGCAGGCTGCTTTGCTCTTGCTGAAAAAGCGCGGGATGGTTGCCCAGCCTGCACCGGGCGGGTTGAATCGCCAGTCTCCTGCGCCAAACCGGGCGGCAAACCAAAGGGAATCGCGGCGACCGCGAATGCCGGCCGTGCGGAGATGCCCAGTCGGTATTGCATGTCCGCTTCCAAATCTGCGATCACCCGTTGCGGATCCGGCGCTGTACCTGTCAAATTGCCCCTGCCGGAGGACAAACCCTGTGCACGCAAGGCCTGCTCCACCCAGGGGACGATATGCGTCGCGCGTGCCGTGAAAATGGCGCCCACATAGGCGTTGCCGGCCATGCTTTCATACTGCAGGCGCACATCCTCCGCCAATTCCTGCAGCCGGTAGCTCCGGCCGGCCTCCAGCGCCCGCCAGCAGTGATGGGGTTTGGGATAGAGAATTTCGAAGCCGCCGGTGGAAGTGACTTGATACAACGTCAGGTAGCCGCGGCTGCTGGTGCGAATGGTCAAATCGATTTCACCCCCGCCCGCAGGTTCGGCTGCCGGCCGCGGTTGTGCGGTGATTTCCACCTGCGCCGCGTTGCGGGATTGCGCGCCTGCGCCGAGCCAGCCGGTCAGCACCGCGGCAAGGGTGAAGGTCAGCATGCTTCGGTTCACTTTTTCAAACTCCAGGAGAACTTCAACATGACAACATAAGCGGAAGACAGCCTCTATGATCTGAAGTTGATTGGTTCAGAGATGCCGGCCTGTACGTGCTGTCTTCCGCTGCATGCCACACGATGGGCGGTTGATATTGCGGTGTAATATCACCAACCCATTCACCGACATGCAAGGCACATGCCATGCGCCAACTTTCCTGGCATTTTCGTTACCGCGGTCAAACCCGGAATCCCGCTTTTGCCGGCGCACACCACTCCGGGCAACTAGTCACTGATTTTCAAGACCTAAGCACCGGGACAGCGAACGCTGTTTCGCTTTGGTCAAGAGCTCGGGTTGACCATGCAGTTTTACCGCGGATTGCTGCACTCCCTTTGCCATCCCCGTCTGTGGTGATCCTACTCAATCATTGGCAAGCCGCTTGCCATGTGCGAGTCATCATTTTCTGGCTGCGGCGTTTTGCATGAGCAGGTCCACCACTTCGTAGGGCGAGAGGCCGTTTTCGTGAAAATTGCGCAAATGATCCTGCAAAAGCTGCTCGGCACGGGCATCCCAAAACTCCTGCTGCAAGCGGCGTATGACCAATTCGCGAATCATGATTTCGCGGCGGTGGCGGCGCTTGACATGAAGCTGGCCCTGCCGCTCGAGGAACTCACGATGCGCGGTCACTTGTTGCCAAATTTCCTCCAGCCCCCTGCCTTCCGAGGCCGTGGCCGCCACCACCGGTGGCTGCCAGGGTGCGGGCGGACGCAGATGCAAAATCGTCTGCAGCTCGTGCAGTGCGCGTGCGGCGCCGGCGCGATCCGATTTGTTCATCACAAAAATATCGGCGATTTCCATCAGACCGGCTTTCATGGCCTGCACGGCATCGCCACTCTCCGGCACCAGCACCACGATTACGGTGTCCGCGGTTTCGACGATATCCAGCTCCGACTGGCCGACCCCGACGGTTTCGTAGATGACGAAGTCCTTGCCGAAGGCGTCCAGCACATCGCCGGCTTCCTGCGCCTTTTGTGAGAGACCGCCGAGCGAGCCGCGGGTGGCCATGCTGCGGATAAACACTCCGGGATCGACGCTGATATCGGCCATGCGCACACGATCGCCGAGCAGGGCGCCGCCGGTAAACGGGCTGGAGGGATCCACCGCCACGATGCCGACGGTGAAGTTCTGGCGGCGCAGCAGCTTGGTGAGTTCATCCACGATGGTGGATTTACCGGCGCCCGGCGGGCCGGTGATGCCCAGGCGATAGGCTTTGCCGACGCGGCCGTAGACCGCGTGCAGCAGCTCCGCCACCCCCGGCGTTTCGTTCTCCACCGCTGAAATGACCTTGGCCAGCGCCCGGCGTGAGCCGGCAAAGAATGATTCGAGCAGAACAGAAGGCTGCATGCGTGTTGGATTCCAGCTTGGTTGTGCCGTGTTTCAGCGCACGGCCGCATTTTTTTCCAGTTCCCACAACTTGGCGTATTTCGTGAAGACATACGCACTCGACAGGCAGGCGAGGATGAAACCGGGCAGGCCGTCGAGAAAACCGGTTTTGAACACATACATGCGCAAAAACATCCATGGCGGCCGGAACAACAAATCCCACCAATGGAAGCGCCGGCCGCTTTGCTGCAGCTCTTCGGCGGCCAGGGAGGTGTAGCGGTTGAATTTCTCGAAGTAATGCCGCAGGTCGCGATCAGTGTAGTGCAGGAGATGGTTCTGCAACCGGCCGATCCTGCCGCGGACTTCCACGCCCTCGTGAATGCGGCGATGGTTGAAGTCCGCCAGCTCGCGGCGGAACAGTCGCACAACATGGCCGGGATACCAGCCGCCGTGCATTATCCAGCGGCCCAGGAAGTTCGCCAGGCGCGGCAGCTCGTAGGCGGCACACGCCGGCGTGCCGGAGAGCAGGGCGCAAATTTCCTCGCGCAGTTCCACCGGCACACGCTCATCGGCGTCAACCCACAGCACCCATTCGCCATGGCACTGTTCCAGTGCAAACTGCCTGGCCGCGGCATAGCCCTGCCATTTGCGCACGAAAACCTTGTTGGTAAATTTGTGCGCCAGGGCGGCGGTGTTGTCCTCGCTCTCGGCATCCACCACGATGATCTCCTGCACCCAATGCAATGAAGCCAGACATTCCTGAATGTTGCCGGCCTCGTTTTTGGTGATCACCAGGGCCGAGAGGCGAATGCGGTCTTCGCCGAGTGTGATCGGCAACAACCGGCTGGCGGGTTCAGCCGTGATCGTTTCCGCTGGGGGTGTGCTCATGCGGTCGGTAAAAACGGATCACTGACTTCGAGTCCTGTTGGAATGCCGTGGCAATGGCCTGGTTGCAGCCGCAGCAATTTCGCAAAAGTTGGCACCTTCTGACACGGGGGCATTTCAACATCCCATGCCAGGGCCGTGGCGCGGACTGCCAGCCCGATGCTGTCAACTTTTTCGAAGCGATAAAATCCAAAAGCCAGGACACACAAGGACGCGGAGCCGCGGGGGCTTCGCAAAGGGTAACCGTTCCGCCACGGTTTGACCGTGGCTTTATTCTGCGATCCTGCCGATGCGCTCTGCAGGGATGCCACGACCAAGCCGTGGCAGATCAAAAAGCGGACAGAACTGTCACCACGAAGGTTATCGAACCACGCAACCCGCCAAGAGCACGAGGGAAAATTTTACGGCCATGATGAACTTTGTGGTGATGAGGCTCGTGTGTGGCAATTCCTGCAGAAAAATTCTTTGCCTCGCGGCGACTTTGTGTTTGTTTTTGTCCACGCATTTTATCGCTTCAAAAATGCCGGCAACATTGGCCTTCCAGCATGCCGGCAGACAACATTTTTCCGCTGTGTTTCCTCTGAGAATAACTTTTGTGCCTGAATTTTGTACCCAGATTGATCTCCTCTGCGAAAAACGCCGCTTTGATCGCGACGGCCAACCACCCAAGCGGGGTACATAAAAAATTTTGCAGGCCAACGTGCTGTTAACTCCAGTAAAGCTGCACTTCACACACGCCATTTCTTCCGGGCAACAGCAAACCGGCATGCAAAATTCAGGTATTGCAAACCCCGTCAGGGGTAAAAAATGTATAGAACGGAAACATGCTCCACCCAGAAACCCTGTAAGGGTGAAATGTTAATCGGGCTGGTCCGCATGTCACCTCTGACGGGGTTGGGGTGTTCTGGCATGGGCGTGTTTATAAGCATTTCACGCCTTTGGCGTTGAGCGATTTGCCATCCACGTGTAGATCAATGTCCGGGTGCAGCTCGTCGTGCGGGCCACTCAGTCCAATCGCTCAGTTTAGGTTTATGTTCGTCACAGGGCGGGCGGTACACCCTGACTGACCGGCCGGCGCGCAGGCATGTGGCGGGCGAGCTGGCGCCGCGCTTCGTGCACCCCCGCCACAATCCACTCCGGCTGGAATTCCGTCACGCAAATCGGGCCGTGTGGCAGATCGCAGGCTTTTTTCCAGCACGGCGCACAGGGCAACTCGCGGATGATCTTGACGCCACGGTCGTAGAGATCAATTTCCGCCGCACAGGACAATCCAAACCAGGCTACTACATGCTTTTTCAGTCCGATCGCGAGATGCATCCCCAAACTGTCGCCGCTCACCACGATGTCCGCGAGATTCTCCAGCACGATGCCCTGGCGCAGGCCGAGGGTCGTGGGCGTGGGCAAGGCCAGGCCGTCGCACAACGCGGCGAGGCGTTGATTGCGTTCGGTATCTTCCCGGCCCCCCAGCAAAATGATCCTGGCGCGCGGCAATTCGGTCGCAAGTTGCCGGATCGCTGCCGCCTGGGTTTCGAGTTCCAGTTTCTTTAATGGAAAAAGTGTCGAACAGCCGGTGTTGAAGCCGATGACCAGCTCAGCCTCCTGCAGCCCCAGTTCCCGGCGCCAGCGTGCGGTGGCGGCCTGTTCCTCGGCCGTCAAGTGCAGAACATATTCGTCACGGCGATACTCGAGCTCCCACGTCTGCGCCAGGATGTCGTTGCCGGTGCGCCGGTTCTCACGGAATTTGAAATGATCGTCGATGCCCAGGCGGTAACTGTACTCGGCGCCGGCATTGAGCGGCACGATGGCACCGTTTTCATTCAACCCGAAGCCGCGCTTGCCGGCCGCCTGCACCAGATTCATGAAAGCCGCGGCCGGCCGGCTTTTGTCGGCATTCAGGGCGATCTCGAAACGCTGCTGCAGCAGCACCATGCGGTTCTCCTCATTCCACTCGACGAGATGATCGATGAAAGGATTGTGTTGCAGCAGCGGCACGGCATTCGGCCGGGTGATCCAGGTTATGTGGCAGTCCGGGTAAGCGCGCTTGAGGGCGGGCAACTGCGCGGTGGTGGCCAGCACGGTGCCGAGTGCATCGAGATTTACGATTAAAATCCGCGTGCCCATGGCGATACGGTCCTGGCAGCCGGCGCACAATTTGTAAGGGACACACGGTTTGTAGCCGGAAAACAGGCGGCAATCCGGTATGATCGCCGGGCTGGAATAGCAGGGACTCGAAGACACGTTGGAGGTCATGCGAAAAACTTACGGCATCACGGTCTGAAGTGCAAGCGGAAATTCGCCGTCGTGCGCCGCGATTTTCCGCTTGAATGCCAGCAGAGATTTTTTGACCTTGCGCCAAGCGGTTGTGCGTTGGGATTCATTCAGAGTTGCTGCCATTGCATCAATCAAAGGAGAAATCTCTTGCAACCCACCGGAAAGATGCTCCGTGCGTGCGCAAATGCGATACTGCTGGCGGCAGCCGCCCTCGCTTTCGGCCAGGAGACGGCAGGCTTCAGCGCCGGCACGGTGCTGGTCATCACACACGGCATTACGGCGAACGGCGTGGTCACGCGCGCGTGGCATGCGGCGATTCGCGGCCGGCATGATCCCGAGTTGCTGCCGCAGGTTCTCGCCGGCAAGCCAAAATGGTCGCAAGCAGAAGCGGACTGGGCGAATCTGATTCACCGCCGGGCGGTGGCCTGGCCCGCGATGATCGATTCGTTGCGCATTCCCTTCGTGAACCTCCCGCCGCCTGGTACGATTGCAATTCTGCTGGGCAATCGCGGCGGCGAAGATGCTTTTCTCTTCGCCGATTCGATCATCTGCTTCGACTTGCACAAGCTGCAGCGTCAGTACGGCCCGGCCACGGCTGCCGCCAATCACGACAAGATCGACAGATTGTTCGCGCATGAATTTACCCATGTTTTGCACAAAGCCTGGCGCCGGCAGAAAGGCTTGATCCTGCAATCGCCGTTCGAGGCGGCCTTGTGGGAATGCCTCACTGAGGGGTTGGGCAACTATCGTTCGCTTTCCAGCAAATGGCTGAGTGCAGGAGGGGAATTGACGCCGCATGCGCAGGAAGTGCTGGCCCGGCTGCAACCCATTTTGGTCGAGCGCTTGGCGGCATTGGCGCAGGCGAGGCCGGAGGAATCCGGCGCGCTCATGAAGGGCCTTTCCAGCGGGCCCTTTGATCAGAAGTGGGGCGCATTACCGGTGGCGCTTTGGCTCGCTCAGGAAGCCCGGGGAGATGAACGCAATCTGCGCCAGTGGGTGGAGGCGGGGCCGCCGGGCGTTCTGCAGCTCGCGCAAAAATATCTTCCGGCCTCTCTCAAAAAAAAGATGCCGGCGAACAGTCGGTAGAAAATTTACTGTGACTTTGAAACTAACGCCACGCTGCCGCTGCCTCTCAGCGCTGTCCCGCACCAATTTGTGATGGGACTTCGAAGATGGTGCTGTCCACCTCGGCCGCCGCCATGATGTTGGTGAAAACAATACGGCGATTGCTGCCTTCCATCTTTCGCTCTGTCGCCAGCTTGAACTCGCCGAAATCCTGCCAGTTTTCCCACACTGCCGCGACCGGGGTGGCGCCGGCGACCGGCATGTATTCCCAGCGCCGGAGCAGGTAGGTGGCGGGATCTATGAAGAGGCGATAAACATTGTCCGGCGTCAAACCGACCCTCTCAATAAAACTCAAACGCAAAACCTCATAGCGCACACCCTGCACTTCCTGCGTGCCTTCATATTGCAGGCGGGCGCCGGGATCCATCAGTTTGAAGGGGCACAGCAGCCAGTAGGTGTCGTTGATAAAGCGTGAGTAGGCCATGCCGAGCAGGCTGTGGGCTTCTTCCACGCCGGCGCGCCGGCCGTTGGTGAACACGGCACCCTCCTGCTGTGAGTTGAGATTGAAATAGACCACGATCTGATCCTGGCCCAGGCGGCCGGCCAGGCGATAGCGGTTCGTCTGGCGATCCCAATCGTGACTCCAATCCACGATGATGCCGGTGTCTGATTGCACCGTGTAGTGAAAGGAAAGTTGTTTGACTTGTGCGAGTTTTTCACTGCCAACCGCCCGGCTTATTTCCCGGGCGATGCGCACGGCGGCGGAGTCTGATTGCGAGGGATCAAAGGCGAGCGCATAAGACTTGTTTGGTTGCTCCGGCCGGGGCTCCGGCTGGCAGGCCGGCAGCAAAAGGCTGGCAAGCATGAGCACTGCCGTCGGGGTGCGACAAAATCCTTTCATGGCTGCTTCCTTAACGGTGAATCGTGATCCGTTTGATGCGATGGCCGACTTGCAACTCATCCACCACCTCCATACCCTTGCGCACACGCGCGAAAATCGTGTAGCGGCCGTCGAGATGCGGCTGGTCGGAATGGGTGATGAACCATTGCGAGCCTTCGGTGTCCGGCCCGACGCTGGCCATGCCCACCATGCCGCGGGTGTAGCGCAACCGGTTGAACTCTGAGCGCAGAGAGTAGCCGGGGGAGCCCCACATGTCGCCGCGCGGGTCACCGGTTTGTATCACAAAATTCGGCACCACGCGATGAATGAGCAGACCGTTGAAGAATCCGCGCTGTGCCAGCCGCACGAAATTGAGCGTCACCAACGGCGCTTCCTCCGGGAAAAATTGCAGCTCAAATGTGCCGGCATCGGTTTCCACTGTGGCCCAGGCACCATGGAGCTTGCTGATTTCGCGATATTCGAAATCCCAGGAGGGCCTGGTTTCGCGGGGCAACTTGTCGCTGTAATCCCGGCCGGTGAGTTGTCGCAAGGCTGCAGCCGCAGCCGCGGCAAAAGGCTTGTCCGGCACCTGCACCGCCGCCTCCAGCAGCGGCACGGCTGCCGGATTGCGGCAATCCGCCAGCGCTTTGAAAATCATCTGCGCCACTTCCACATCGATGGGCGCCGGCAACTTTTCATAGGCCTGGATGATGGCGAGCGCGTGCTCCTGGCGCCGGCTGGAATCGGCCGCGAGATTTTGCGCGGCAATGGCGGTCAGCACCTGATCACCGCTGGCGAGGGCGCTTAGATATATCGGCAATGCTTGGGCTGGTGCAGAAATTTTGGGCAGGGCTTCCAGGGCGGCGATGCGCACCAGCAGGGCTGTGTCACCGGCGAGTTTTTCCAGCAGGGGCAGGGCGCCGGGTGCGCGGGTGGCGGCCAGCGCCGGCGCCAGGCCGGCTCGGACAAAGACTTCAGAACTGGCGGCCAGGGGCGCGAGAGGTGTCACGGCTTCCGGCCCGAGTGCCGTGGCCAGTGCCTGCGCTGCAGCCACTTGTTCCTGCCAGGTGGGGGTGAATTCGCCATCGGCTGCCGCGCCTTTGATGCGATTCCGCAGCAGGGGGATGGCAGGTGAATGTGCCGGGCGCTGCGAGCTGTGTTCGTAGGCGGTGCCAAGGGCGCGCAAGGCGGTCACCCGGACGTGCAGGTTGGAATCGTTCAGGGGAAGCAGCGCCGTCAGGGTGGTATCGCGCTGCGGGTCGAGCAGGTTGCCGAGCGCCTGCGCCGCACTGACGCGCACGCGCCAGTCCGGGTCATGCCGTGCGAGCTGGCTGAGAGGGAGGATGGCCTTTTGGTCGTTGATGACACCGAGTGCGCGTGCCGCCTGCATTTGCACGCGGCTGCTGCGATCCTGCAGTGCCTGCTCCAGAGCCGGTGCCGTGGCAGCATCGGCCAGACGAAACAAGGCATATGCACAACGCCAGCGCACCTCCTCACTGTCATCTTGCAACAGGGCAGTGAGTTTTGCGCCCCAGCCCGGCTGGGAAAAGCGGCGATGCGCCAGCCGGGCGATGGTGAGCGCCGCCTCCGCGCGCATGATGGGGATGTCGTCCTGCAGCAAATGCACCAGGGTGGAATCGATGCGGCGCAGGGATGAATCGCTGGCAACCTTGCCGAGCGCTTCGAGCAAATGCAGGCGCACTTCCAGATCTTTTTCCGTGGCGAGAAAAGCCAGCACCACGCTGGCGGTGTTGGCCTGCGCCAGTTGGCCGAGCGCAAAGGCTGCCTCCACCCGCACGGTGGGATTGCCCGAGCGCAACAGCTCCACCAGCGCCGGCACGGCATCCGGATCCTGCGAACGGCCCAGGGCAATGGCCGCGCGCTTGCGCACCTCCTCCTTCGGATGCATCACGAACTTGACCAGCTCGCGAGCCGCCACCCGCCGGTTTTCGAGCCGGATGATCTCCGCAATTTCCCGGTGAGAATTGCGGCAGCTTTGGCAAAGCAGGGCGGGGAGAAGCAGAAGCAGGACAGCAGTTCTTTTCAGCATAAGCAGAGAGTGATGCAGGTTATATGGCCCGGGGAGAAAGGGTTCGACAAAACAGGGGCATAATACCTCGGCTCATGCAAAGATGCAAGTTTTTTGGCTCCGATGACCGGCCCGGCGGCATCGCACGCAGGCACGGCCTGCCGGCACGCACGCGCAGCGCAGCCACGGTCAGCCAGTGTTCGAAATTACGATTGCGTCACAACGTGGGCTGACCTACATTGCCCGGAGATACAGGAAGCGTGCCATCCTTGCACGCGAGCTGTTGACCCTTTTGACCGGAGAAGCCATGGCTGTGATTCGCATAGGTGTCGCCGGCGTTGGCCGGCTGGGAGCGCTGCACGCGGCGCGTTTACGCGAAATTGCGGGTGTCGAGCTGGCGGGCGTGTTTGATGTCAATCAACAACGCGCCCGACAAGTGGCAGCCGAACATGGCACCCGTGCCTTCGCCACTCTGCCGGAGTTGCTGGCGAGCTGTGAGGCCTTGACCATCGCGGTGCCGACCAGCGAGCATTTTGCCACGGCACAAGTCGCGCTGCAAGCCGGCCGCCACGTGCTCATTGAAAAACCCGTCACCGCCACCAGCGCGCAGGCGCGGCAGCTCATCGCCCTGGCGCAGGCGCACAACCTGATTTTGCAGGTGGGCCACATTGAGCGATTCAATGGCGCGTTGCGTGCGCTGGCGGGATTCCCGCTGGCACCGCGCTTCATCGAATCTCACCGCATGGCATCCTTTGATCCGCGCGGCACGGATGTCGCCGTGGTGCTCGATCTCATGATTCACGACATCGACATCATCCTGAACCTGGTGCGGAGCACTCTCACCCGCGTGGATGCCAACGGCGTGGCCGTGGTTTCCCACGAGCCGGACATTGCCAACGCGCGGCTGCAGTTTGCCAATGGCTGTGTCGCCAACGTCACTGCCAGCCGCATCTCACAGAAAAAGATGCGCAAACTGCGCCTGTTTCAACGCGATGCCTATATTTCCGTGGATTTCCTGCAGGGCTTCAGTGAAATTTTTCGCCTGACGGCACCGGAGGAGAGCGTGCCCGGACAGGCTTTTCCCCTGGTGCTGGGCCGGCTCGATCAGGGGGCGCGGCCGCGACAGATCATCTATGAAAAACGCGAAGCGCCCGAAGGCAATGCCCTGCGCCTGGAGCTGGAGAGCTTTGCCCGCGCCATCAGAGGCGAAGCCCCGCCACCGGTCACTGGTGAGGACGGTCTGCGCGCCCTCGAAGTGGCCAGCGCAATTACAGAAATGATCAAGGCGGAGCCACCGGCGTAATTTCCCCCTGATGGCTCGGCCTGCGTGCCCGGTTTTGGCGGATTGCCGGCACCGTCTCATGCGGGATTCACTGTGCGAGCCGCAGACCGGCACCCGGGCCCACCGGCAGATCCAGCGCAAACCACAACACCAGCAGGCCCGACCAGGTTATCAGGAAGACGATTGTGAAGGGCATCATGGTGGCGATCACTGTGCCCATGCCGGCATCCTTGCTGTAGCGCTGCACGAATGCGACAATCAATGCAAAATAAGACATCATCGGCGAGATGATGTTGCTGCAGGAATCTCCGATGCGATAGGTGGCCTGGGTCAGCTCCGGGGTGTAGCCCAGCAGCATGAACATGGGCACGAACACCGGTGCCATGATCGCCCATTTTGCCGAAGCGCTGCCCATGAACAGATTCAGGGTGGTTGACAACAGCACGAAACTGAGCAGCAAGGGAATGCCGTCGAAACCGACCGCTTTGAGGAATTCCGCACCCTTCACCGCCACGATCAAGCCGAGATTCGTCCACGAGAAGTAGGCGACAAACTGCGCCGCAAAGAAGACCAGCGTGATGTAGGAGGCCAGTGTGCCCATGGCTTTGCTCATGGCCTCGACGACGGTGGCCTCGCGGCGCACCGTGCCCGCGCCCACGCCATAGGCGATGCCCATCACCGTAGCGGAGAGAAACACGATCGCGACGATGCCGGACAGAAAGGGGGAATGCAGGAAATCAGGATTCCTGGGATCGCGCAAGACCCCGTCTTCGGGAACCACGGCCCACAACAGCAACAACACGATGACCACGCCGGTGGCAAAGGCATACCACAGGCCGCGCTTTTCCGCGGGGGAAAGCGGCTGCAACTCCATGGTCTTCTCCGAACCGCCGTATGCTCCCAGGCGGGGCTCGACGATCTTTTCCGACACCCAGGTGCCAACCAGCGTCAGCACGAAGGTGGAAACGACCATGAAATAATAGTTGCAGGCGGGGTTGACGAGATAGTCCGCATCGATGATGCGCGCGGCCTCCTGCGAGAGACCGGCCAACAGCGGGTCTACCGTGCCGAGCAGAAGATTGGCGCTGTAGCCACCCGAGACGCCGGCAAAGGCCGCGGCCAGCCCGGCGAGTGGATGGCGGCCAACCGCCAGAAAAATGACGGCACCCAGCGGCACCAGCAACACATAGCCGATTTCAGAAGCAGCATTTGACATGATGCCGGCGAAGACAATCACCATGGTCAACAGCCGCCGTGGGGCGGAGAGCACCAGCAGCCGGATCGCCGCACCCAGCAAGCCCGAGCCTTCGGCCACGCCGATGCCGAGCAGCGCCACCAGAACGGTGCCGAGCGGCGCAAAGTTGGTGAAGTTGCGTACCATCTCGGTAACGATGCGCCGCAAACCTTCACCGCTGAGCAGGCTCACCGCTTCAATCGTCTTGCCGGTGCCGGGATGAATCGCCGAGACCTCGAAGGCGGCGGCCAGCGCGGAGAGCAGAATGACCAGCCCGGCGAAAAGGGCAAACAGGCTCGTGGGATGCGGCAGCAGGTTGCCGACTTTCTCAACAAAGTCCAAAGCGCGGTGGAAGAATTGGCTGCTGAAGCGAAACCGCCATTTCATGAGTCGCCTCCGGTTGGTGAAGTATCACGCGGAAGATGCACAAGCAGAAAAACAGCGCGCGGTTGATTGGTGGGGTAACGAATGACAAGACCCGGCCGCCGGAGCAGCTTTTGCCACCGGCGCGGTCAACGCCGTCGCCATTACGTCTTCGACTTTCATTCTTGTAAGTCTCTCCCCCGCACACACCCTGCAAGTTCCGCTTGCCCTGGCGCTGAAATTCCGGCCGCAGGAAAATCAGTGCTCTGGCATTCACATGATTACGACACCTCTGCGCGCCGGGTCTGCGCGCCAATGGTTTGAATTTTGCCTGAAAGGCGCGGGATGATACAGGCCTTTGCCGCCCGGCGACGCTGCAAGGCGGCCGCCGGCGCGCAAACGCCCAGATTGCCACGTTCACAAAGGATTGTGACGGATTACCTCAGAGTCAGAACAACTCTGTGACACTTATAGAAAGGATGCTCCCATGCGGGTTGCCTATTTTCTCGAAAATCTCTCAGCCACGGCACCGGCACCTGCGTTTGCCCGGCTGATTCCCCACCTGAAGCAGGCCCGGATCGACTTTCGTTGTTTCACCAGCTCGCCGCTCGCCGGGCTGGCAGCAAGTGATGAAGTGATCAGCCTGCAACCTTTTTCCGCCACCCTCTTTCCCGATCAGGAAGCCGCCCAGGCCCTGTCGGACAGTGTCTCGCGGCGACTGGCGGCATTCCAGCCGCAGGTGATTCATCTCGGCGATACCTCCCTGCTCAGCCTGCTGGGCCTGGGCTACGCCCGCAGCGAGCAACTGCCGCTGGTGGCCACGTATTCGCCGCAGGAAGACGATGGGGCGGAGGCCGGCTATCTCCGCTGGTTCTATGGCGCCTGCCAGTTGGTTCTGGTGGAAAATGACCGGGCCGCCCAGGCGCTGCAGCGCCTGGGTTTGACACATGCTCGGATCGCGCGCCTCACCGCCGGCAACGCACTCGTCCGCAGCCGCCAACTCAGCGTGTACTATCAACGCCTGCGGCGCGGCTCTGTTGTTGTGCCCGATGACGTCACACGGCCCCTGCGCCGGCGGACTGCGGAGCATGTCGTGGCTGTTCCCCAATTGGCTGCGATCTGAATCTCCCTGACAACCTTTGTGTGATGTGCAAACCCGGCCCCCGGCCGTTGTGCCTGGTTGCTGACCTGCCCGTCTTTTTTCATGCCTTTGATCATTGTTCTCAGCCTCGGTCTGCTGATCACCTCAGTCTATTCCGTCTGCACGATCGATCAGCCGGCCCTCGAGGCCTTGCGCCATTTTCCGCCGTTTCTCGCACTCTTGCTGCTGGGGATGGCACTGGCGCCGTGGTTGCTGAGCGCTCTGCGGCTTTCCGTCTGGATGAGCTTTCTGCGCCATCCTGCACGTTTCCGCGAAATTCTGCGTGTAGTCATCGCCGCCGAGGCGGTGGCCGCGATCACGCCGACCGCGGCAGGCGGCGGCTATTTCAAGTTCGGCTGGCTGGTCAAACGCGGCATGCCGGCGGGCACGGCGGCCTCCCTGATGCTCCTGGGGACGCTGGAAGAGTATTGCTTCTTTTTAATCAGCCTGCCGGCCGTTTTGTCGTTTTCCCCGGCAGCGCGCGAGCTGTTCTCCCGCGCTGCCGGGTGGAATCTGTTGCTCTCGCCCGATTGGCAGCGCCGCGACCTTTTGCTCACCGCGCTAATCGCCGTTGCAATCGTGGTGGCTGCCGGATGGCTGGCCTGGCGCAATTTGCCCGAGCGGCACCAGAGCAAGGTGGTGCAATGCTGCCGGCGCTGCGTGCAGCAGTGCCGCCTGGGCGGCCAGACTTTGCGGCAGGTGATCAGGCACGGCGGCTGGCGTTTCTTTGCAACCGTCGGGCTGGCGGGAGGGTATTGGGTGTGCCGGTGCAGCCTGTTGGTGGTTTTGTTGGAAGGCTTGCGCCAAAACCTTGACGCGGTGCAGGTGATGGTTTCGCAATGGCTGCTCTTCATGGTGATGAATTTCATGCCCTCGCCGGGCGCGGTGGGCGGCGCCGAGTTCGGCTTTTTGCTCCTCTATCGTGGGATACTGCCGCCAAATTTTGTGGGTGTGCTTTCCGCCGCCTGGCGGGTGTTGACCTTCACCCTGCCGGTGGGCCTGGCGGCGCTGGTGTTCATGTGGCATGCCCGCCAGCGAAACAAAAAGGGCATCCCACCTGACTGCGGCAGGGTGGATGCCCTCGTGGCGAGTGGCCGGAACGCCGGTGCGGTTATTTGACCATCGGCAAACCGTACTTCTTGGCTTTGCGGTAGATGGTGGCGCGGCCGATACCGAGCTTCTTCGCCGTCTGTGAAATGTTCCCGCCGTTTTCCAGCAGCGCGTTGCGCAGCGCTTCCTCCTCCAGTTTTTCAATCCAGCTCGACAGCGTGTTGTCCGATTCGTAGATGCGTTTCTCGCCGATGGCGCGCACGGTGTTCGGCAGATCCTTGGGCGTGATTTCCCGGGTGGAAGCGAGCACCACCGCGCGCTCGATGGCATTTTCCAGCTCGCGCACGTTACCGGGCCAGTTGTAGGCCATCAGCAGCTCCAGCGCATCCGGCGCGATGCCCTCCACTTCCTTGTTCTCCTGGCGGGCGAACTTGTCGATGAAATGCGCCGCCAGCAGCGGAATGTCCTCGCGGCGTTCGCGCAGCGGCGGCAGTTTGATGGGGAAGACCGAGATGCGGTAGAACAGGTCTTCGCGGAATTCATTGGCGCGCACCGCCTCTTCCAGATCACGGTTGGTCGCCGAGATCACGCGCACATCCACCTTCACCAGCTCGTTGCCGCCGACGCGCTCGAATTCGCGCTCCTGCAGGATGCGCAGCATCTTCGCCTGGGTGGCGGGTGTCATCAGGCCGATCTCATCGAGAAAAATGCTGCCGCCGTTGGCCACCTCGAATTTGCCGATGCGCTTGCCGGTGGCGCCGGTGAAAGCGCCCTTCTCGTGGCCGAACAATTCGCTTTCCAGCAGCGATTCCGGCAGCGCCGAGCAGTTCACGGCGACGAACGGCTTGTTGCAGCGCTGGGGATTGTGGTAGTGAATGGCGCGCGCGATCAGCTCCTTGCCGGTGCCGCTCTCGCCTTGAATCAACACCGTGACATTGCTGTTGACCACTTTCTCCAGCGCCCGGAAAACTTCCTGCATGACGCCGGATTGTCCGATGATATTTTTGAACTGAAAGCGATCCTTCAGCTCCGAACGCAGCGAGTCGATTTCCTGGCGGAGCGAGCTGGTGGTGAGCGCGTTGCGCACCGTCACCAGCAAACGGTCGCTGGGAAACGGCTTTTGAATGAAATCATACGCGCCCAGCTTCATCGACTTCACCGCCTTTTCGATGGTGCCGTGCGCCGACATCATCACCACCGGGATGCGTGGCTCCTCATTGCGAATGCGCGTGAGGGTTTCGATGCCATCGATTCCCGGCATTTGGATGTCGAGCAGAATCAAATCCGGCACATTTTCCCGGATCATCTTCAGGCAGGCTTCGCCGCTGTTGGCGGTTTCGACGACGTATTCCTTTTCCTTGCGCAAGTTGATCTCGATCATCTTGCAAATGTTGCGATCGTCGTCGACCACGAGAATCGAATATTTCCGGGCCCTCCGGCCGATGGCATTCTCTTCGGTCATGGCTTTCACTTTATTTGAATCAAACGCTGCGGCATGATGCGATGATGAGAAGATACGAATTGGTGAAAGTGTGGCGGCCTGTGTGTCATGGGAGAGATAAGGCTTGGCGGCGGCTAAAAACCATTTTTCCCTTGAGTTGCGGCCGCCAAAATACAAAACCGGCCAGTGAATCGCAAGGCTTTTCTCGTGCGGCGCGGCCGCGGGCGTGCTCAACTTTCGTGCGCTCGGGCAGTCAGGGCGTGGAAACCGAGCGCCTGTCTCACTGCCGGCAGGAAATCCGGGGAAGGCAGCGCTTGTATTTCGAGCGCGTAAGCTGGCAGCCGGTGCAGGCAGTCAAAGTGCCGCAACTTCACTGCGTCCTTGCCGGTCGTGATCAGAAAATCACTGCGTGATTGCAACAGTCTTTCCGCGAGGGCATGCGCGTCGCTGGCGCGATAGTTGTAATGATCGGGAAAACACGAAACCTCCACTGGTTCGATGCCGAGGCCCCGAACCATGGCAACAAAGCGCGCGGGATTGGCAATGCCGCTCACCAGCACCGCACGGCAGCCGGACACGGCTGACAGCGGCAGGTCTTCATTGCCGGTCAACGGGCGCAAGTGGCGCGGCTGAAACTCCAGCGCAAAAGTCTTGACGCCGAAATGATCCCGGCAGCGGGCCTGCACCGCTTCCTGCTCCGTGACGGAAAGTGCCTTTAGCCCGGTGAGCAGCAGCAGATGCGCCCGCCGCAGATTGTGCCGCGGCTCACGCCAGGGGCCGGCGGGCAACAGCCACGCCGGATCACGCAAAAAGTCCGCCGGAGCCAACACAATATCGAGATCGCGGTGCAAACGGCGATGCTGAAAACCGTCATCGAGCACCACCACCTCCGGCTGAAACCGCACCACGGCGACTGCGGCTGCATGGGTTTTGCTGGCATCAACAATCACCGGGGTTGCCGGACAGGCGGCCGCCAGGACTTGCGGCTCATCCCCGCTGGCGTGCAGATCGGCGAGCAGGTGCCGACCATCACTGACAATGCAGGTGCCGCGGCGGGAGCGGCCATAACCGCGCGCCACAATTGCGACGCGTCGACCCTCCTGCTGCAGAGCATTCGCCAGGAAAATCGTGAGCGGCGTTTTACCGGTGCCGCCCACCGTCAGGTTGCCGACGCTCAGCACCCGCGCCGGCAGCCGGCGCACCGCAAAGATACCCTTATCGTAACCGTGGTTACGCAGTTGTACCAGGCCACGATACAGCCAGGCGAGCGGCAGGAGGACGGGATAGTGGATCATGGCTTCGGTTTCAAGTGACTGTCGGGGAGGTTTGCGGAGGTGCCGGCAGGAACAGTTGCCTCTCCGCTTCGGCCTCCAGCGCCAGCATGTCCTGCTCCATTTGTTGCCGCAGGGCCTCCAGTTGTTGGTCGCCGGCGGAGGCCGCGATGGCCCGCGGCTCGCCATAGAGCACGATTGTGCGGCTGAAGGGTTTGGGAATGATGAATTGATCCCAGCTTTTGAGCCGCCAGCAGGAGGAGCTGGCGAAAGTCAAGGGCAGCAGGCAGGCCCCGGCCTTTTGTGCAATGGCAATGGCGCCGGCTTTGAAATGATGGCGCGGGCCTTTCGGGCCGTCCGGCATGATGGCGCCGGCGGCGCCGCTGCGCAAGGCACGAATCATTGCGATCATCGCACGGCTGCCGCCCCGCGTGCTGGAGCCGCGCACCGTGCGGTAGCCCAGGCGATGCAGCGTCTGTGCGATCATTTCGCCGTCGCTGTGTTCGCTCACCATGCCGCACAGGTTTTCCCGGCGATGAACGAAGATGGGAATGAGAATCTTGCCATGCCACGTGCAGATGAGAAAGGGCGTGCCGCTGGCACGCAGGCGCTCGAAATGTTGCCGGCCCACCAAGCGGATGCGTGTCCAGTGACCGATCAACAGCAGCGCCAGCCACCCGAAACGGGTCGCAAGCCAAAACGTTATGCGCCGCCAGCGGGAAAGCCGCAGCCCGCGCGGGGCAGCGCCGACGGACCGATTGTTGATCTTCAACATGCTCTCAAAGAATCGTCTTGCAAAAATTGGGAAATCTCCGCACCATCCGCAGTCACGGCATTTTGATCACGCCGGCGGGGTTCACTGCCGGCCGGGTTTGCTCACCGTTGTTTGAAGCAGGGGAAGAAAATCATGCCACGCCTGCCGCTGTTTCTTCTCATCGCAATGCCCTTTCTCGTTTTTTCCTGCGCCTCGCACGGTTCCCGCACTGCTGCCGGCGCCGCCGCCAAACTGGATCCCCGCCTGCACAGCCGGCTGCAGGAGCCCGCCGCCGCAAATACCGCTGAGCTTGCAGTGCTGATCAAATTCCAGCAGCCCCTGACCCCGGCACAGCAGATGCAACTGCAGGAGCGCGGCGTGAAACTCATCGCCCACACCGGCACCGTGGCCACCGCCACCCTGCCGCCCGCCGCCTTGCTGCCGCTCGCGGAACTTGATTTCGTCCGTTATGTCGAACCATCAAAAGAGTATCGCCTGCAACAGGAAACTGTGCATTAACTTTTGTCAAGGAGACTCGATTCATGCGCAAACCTCAAGAGTGGCTCTGCACCGCTGCCGTTTTCCTGCTCCCGCTCGCCCCGCTGTTTGCCGGAGACCTGCCGCGGGCGGTGGCCGCCAAGCTCGATCCCCGACTGCGTCTGTTGTTGGAGCAGCCGGAATTTCAAAAAGGCCGTCTCAGAGAAACAGGGGCGTTGTGGGCAACCGCCGCGGGGGAGTGCACCAGCGTGCTGGTCAAAACCCGTGGCACGCGTGAGGAACTGACCGCCAGCGGCGCCCGCGTTCTGGCAAGGATCGGCGAAATCGCCGTGATCGAAGCACCGGTGGCGCAGTTGGAGAAGATTGCCCGCCTGCCCAACGTTGTCTATCTGGAAGCTGCACGCGCGATGCGCTTCAGCAACGATGTGGGCGTGGTGGAGGCCGGGGGCCGGGCGGTGGCGCAGCAATTCAATCTCACCGGCCAGGGCGTGATCGTCGGTGTGATCGATTCCGGGATTGATTGGCGCCATGGTGATTTTCGCACGGCCGGGGGCCAGACCCGCATCAAATACCTGCTCGATCTCAGCCAGGGCGGCAGAGTCTACACCGAGACGGAGATCAACGCGGCACTCAGCGGCGGGACGGCGCTCTCCACGGCGGATCGCAACGGCCATGGGTCGCACGTGACCGGCAGTGCAGCCGGCAACGGGCGGGGCACCGGTGCCAATATTCCCGCGGGAACCTATGCCGGCATGGCACCGCAGGCCGACATCATTTTTGTCAAATCAAAGAACGGCGACAACGGCAACATTTCCGACACCGATGCGGTGCGCGGCCTGAGCTTCATCGACAGTGTGGCCGGCCGCCTGGGCAAACCCTATGTCGTCAATCTGAGTTTCGGCGGTCACAGCGGGGCGCATGACGGCAGCAGTCTGCAGGAGCAGGCGATTGATGATCTCGTGGGCGCGGGCAAGCCCGGCAAGGTGATCGTGGTGGCGGCCGGCAATGACGGCGACAACGACATTCATGCCGGCGGCGCGGTCAGCAACTCCGTCACCATCAATTTCAATGTGCCCACATTTACCGCAATCGGCGGCACGCAAAACGACTATCTCGAAATGAATGCCTGGTATCCCGGCAACGCCACGCTCAGCCTTCGGTTGACCGCACCGAACAATGCGCAATACACCGCCAACAGCGGCGTGCGTTTTGCGCAGGACACGCCCAACGGCGCCGTCATCATCGATAATGCTTCCACCGGTACCAATCCGCTCAACAACGACAAGGAAGTCCTGATTCAGATTTTCGATTTCAGCAGCAATCTGCCGGCAACGGGCACGTGGAAATTGACCATCACCGGCAATAGCAGCCGCTACGATCTCTGGATGGTCGGCTCCAGCATGGGTGCGACGCTGACTTCCAACCTCGATACCACCCGCACCGTGACCATCCCGGCGACCGCGAAGAATGCGATCACGGTGGGCGCGTGGAACACCAAGCGCAGCTGGGTGGATTTGGACAACAACGCATTGCAGAGCCCCGGCGTGGTGCTGGGTGCCGCCGGCTCGTTTTCGGGCAGCGGGCCGACCCGCGACGGCCGCCTCAAACCGGAAATCTCTGCGCCCGGACAGATGATCGCCTCGACGCTCTCCGCGGACGCCAGCCCCAGCAGCACCTTCAGCATCTGGAAGGGCACCTCCTCGTTTCCGAATGCGTTCATCCTGCGGGATAATCGCCATGCCGTGGGCCGCGGCACCAGCTTCGCCGCGCCCCTGGTTGCTGGTGGCATCGCCCTGCTGCTGGAAAGAAACCCCAATCTCGATGCCCTGCAGCTTCGCAACGCCCTGACGGCCAGCGCACGACGCGATAACTTCACCGGCACGGTCCCGAATTACAAGTGGGGCCACGGCAAGGTCGATTTTCTCGCCGCCCTCGCCATCACCGCCGTGAGCGCATCCGCAACTGCTGCGGCACCACCGGCTGCTTTTGCCTTGCTGCCCAATTACCCCAATCCCTTCAATCCCGCCACCACGATCACCTTTCACCTGCCGGCAGCCAGCGCGGTCGATTTGGCCGTTTATGACGCCGCCGGCCGGCGTGTGCAGCGTTTGCTCACGGGTGAATTGCCCGCCGGCATTCATCGCGCCCGCTGGGAGGGCAGGGATGAACAGGGCATTGCCGTGTCCACCGGCGTGTATTTCTGCAGGCTGGTCGCGGGCAAGTGGCAGGCTTCGCAAAAACTGCTGTTGCTGCAGTAACCTGTGCCGACCGCTGCGGGGTCTGCGTCAGCCCATTTCTTCAGGACGCGGCCCCGCACGGGTCGCGGCTGCGATAACGACCCGAAGCGGTGGCGCACATCGCAACGAACGCTTGCAGTGAAGCACCCGCCGCCGCGGTGCCATGTCTCCCTTCTCATTCCGCTAACAGGCGCAACAGCAACGCGCACAACAATCCGCCATAATTTCCCAGCAGATAGCCGAGCACCCCCATGAGCACGCCCGCCGGCGCCATGGCTTCGTAGTAGGCAGCGGCAACGATGGGAGCGCTGGCCGGCCCGCCGATATTGGCTTGGCTGCCAATCGCCACCAAAAACATCGGCGCTCTGATCAACCGCGCACCGGCAAAGAGGACGAAAATGTGAAACAGGATCCACACCACACCGGCGAGCAGCAACACCGGCGCGGCCAGCAAGCCGGCCAGACTGGCTTTGGCCCCGATCGAGGTGAGGAAAAGATAAAGCGCAGCATATCCCACCTTGGAGGCGCCGGCCGCTTCAAGCTGGCGCAGCGGCGTGAAGGAAAGCAAAATGCCGGCGGTCGAGATGATGATGACCAGCCAGGTGAATTCGGTGAAAATCGAATCGATCAGCGGAAGGTTTTGCTGCCACGCCGCGTGGCTCAGGCTGTGCAGTTGGCCCGCCAGGCTGCGGCCGAGCACGGCACCGCCAAAGCCCAGGGCGAGAATCAAAAACAGATCGGGCACGGCCAGCGGGCGCTGCCGGCTCTCGTGGTAATCCTTCATGCGACGGTTGAGATCCTGTAGCACCTCCGAGCTGCCGCCCAGCAGCCGGTCGAGGGGGTGCTGGTAGTTGGCGAGAAAAAGCAGCACGCCCATCCAACTGTAGGCCACGATGGTGTCAACGACAATGATGGGGCCAATGATGCTGTTGGGTGCGCTTACCGCTTCTTTGATGGCGGCGAAATTGCCGCTGCCACCGATCCAACTGCCGGCGAGCGCAGCCATGCCCTTCCAGGTCTCGGGCGGCAGCCATTTTTCGAAAATGACATAGGCCAGCACGCCGCCGAGAATGACACCCAACGAACCGAACAGCATCATGGCCAGTGCTTGCGGACCGACTTTCATGATGGCCGGCAGGTCGGCGGTCATCATCAAAATGAACAGGCTGAAGGGCAGCAGATAATCGCGCATCCAGTCATACAGCGGCGAGACCGCGGGCAGCAGGCCGAAGGTGGTGGCCAGCGTCGGCAGGAAGTAAACGAAGAGAATTGCCGGCACGATGCTGAAGAAACGACGCGCCCAGGGTTGCACGCTGGTCCAAAAAACCAGGGCACACAGGCCGGCACACACGGCCAGGATCGCCATCGGACTTTGCAGCAGGGGCATCACAGACTCCGCATTAGAATTGCAGCGGTACCAAACGCAGCGCCGGTTGAAATTGCACTGCCGGCAGAGGAAGATGAATGTATGACAGCAGCAGTCGCAGCGGCAGCAGGGCGGGCGAGCGTGATTTGAGCAGCACCTCGCCGTTGACATCCAACGCCAGATAGGCCTGCAAGCGGCCGTGGCGCAGGCGGTCGGTGCCATAGCCGGCAGCGAGATGGAGCCAGCCCGGCCACACTCGCTGCGCGGCTGCGGGCAGCCACGGGCGCACTGGAAAACTCACCCAGAAAGTCATGGCATTGTAGCTTTTGATCCAGGAATCATCTTCGATGGGGGCGAATGGGTCGTAGCTGATTTTGAAACGCAGTGCACGCAGCCCGGCCGAATGTCGCTGGGCCGTGGCCCACAAAATGCCCAGCTCATTGGCGAGAAAGTCCCCCAGGCTGAAGCCCCATTCGGCGAAGAAACCATCATAAATTTCCACTTCGAGCAGCAGCGCAGTTGCCACCACGGCACTCCAGCGTTCCGCCCCGGTCTGCGAGAATCCCACCCAACGATTGATTGCAAACAGCGATTCCGTCATGAAAACACCGGCGAGCAAATGGCAGGCTTTGTCGAGATGATAGTAGAAGCTGTCATGCCAGCCCAGGTCATACGCGCCATGGGTGCGGCGGTAGCCTTTGTAGAAATGAAAGCCGCTGCGCTGCTCCCGCCACCAGGCCTCATTGAGTTGATGATAGACGATCCAGTTTGCCGTCACCAATGCGCCGCCGGCGAGCAGCAGGCGATTTCGCGAGACGGAATGCGGCAGCGCGTGCGCCGGTGGCGGCACACTGTCGGGGCTGTTGCGCAGCGCGCGGGGAGAGAAGGGCGCCGGCTGCAGAGTTGCCGCGGCGCGGCTGCCCGCGAAAAAGCCTGTCTGGCTGAAGCAAAATGGCAGGCGAAGGGAGGGCGGCGGGATTGCCGCGCTGTCTGGCTGCGGGGCCGCGGCGGAGGCCAGCGACAGCGCAAACAGGGCGGCCGGCATCCTCGGCCGGCGCGAATGCGAGTGGGTGCGCTTCATGGCGGGAGCGTGCGGCGAGCGGAGCGGCGGCTTTCAGGCAGCCACGGTGAGGCGCATGAGTTCCGCCGCTTTCTCCGGCGGCATGGGATTGACGGGAAAGCCGAACCCCATCTCGAATGAGGTGTAGCTGCGCAGGCGGGGGGTGATCTCCAGATGCCAGTGGAAATCGCGCTCCACAGTTTTCCAATAGCCCCGCTGCTTGCCGGCATTCACGTTTGGACCGGAATGAATCTCCATCACATAATTGGGATCACCCAGCAGGGTGCGCATCTGGCCGAGCACGGCCAGCAACATTTTGGCCAGGCCGGGCATCCGGTCTTGCCCCTCGAAGAAGGTCTCATGGCGCCGCGGCAAAATCCAGGTCTCGAAAGGGGCGCGGCCGGCAAACGGGCAAAGCGCGATGAAATCACCGTTTTCGGCGACTAGGCGCTGGCTGTCTTCCAGTTCCTGGCGGATGATGTCGCAAAACAGGCAGCGCTCTTTGAGATTGAAGAACTGCTGGGCATTGGTGAATTCCTCGCGCACCCGTTGCGGCGTGATGGGGGTGGCGAGAATGTTGCTGTGGGCGTGACGGAAGTGCGGATCATTGCCGCTGCGCAGGCTCTTGTGCAACAACACGTAGCGGAAGCGCACGTCTTTTTTGAGATCGAGAATGCGGTCTTTATAGGTGTTCAACACCTCGGTGACCGCGCTTTCGGGCAAATCCACCAGGCGGCGGTTGTGTTCCGGGGTTTCGATGATGACTTCATGAGCGCCAATGCCATCAAACATGTCGTACAGGCCCAAACCGCGGTTGTTGAGATCCCCGTGGATTTGCAGCACCGGCATCTTTTCGGGCACGACGCGCACCCGCCAACCGGGCTCGTTGCGGTTGGACCCGGGCGACCGCACCGCGAAAATCTCGCCGGGGGTTTCGTGTTCCTGGCCCTGGCAGTAGGAGCAGGATTCGCCGGCGACGGTGCGCACCGCCTGGACATCCGGTTTCAAATCCGCCACGGTCACGCCATCTTGAATGACGATGGTCCAAATGCCGGTGACCGGGTCGCGACGCAGTTGATTCATGTGCAGCTCTCCACGGTGCTTGGGGTGCAAACGGTTGCCTGCGGGAAGTACTTGTTGCCCTGCGGGAATCCGAGCGAGGGTGGACAGCCTGCGCAGCAGTGTGAGGCAGTAGATTTGGGTTGTTGGCGGCTGTTCTTCAAGGCCGAGAATGGTAGAAAAAATTCCCCAATTAGTCAAGCGGCAAGCCTGGCCCCCCGGTGAGGCGGCCACTGCTGCGCCGCCGCAGTGCCACGGGCCACGGCGCGGCCACTTGCGACACAGTTGGCGTGGGGCAGCCGGGAGCGGGTGGCTCAAATCGCCAGTTGGCGCAGCACGATGCGTTCGCGCTCGCGCATGCGACGACGGCCGGCAGGATCATGATCATCGTAACCGAGCAGATGCAGAATGCCGTGGACGATCAGGCGGTGCAGCTCGTGGCGCAGCGTGGTGCGAAAACGGCGCGCATGCCGGGCCGCCACCGCCGGGCAGAGGCACAGTTGCGCCAGCCTAGTGCCGGCGGGCGTGACCCCCAAATCGAAGGTGATAATGTCGGTTGGCGAAGGGTCTTGCAGGAACTGTTCATGCAGGCGGCAGATCATCGCCTCGTCGACGAACTGCACCTCCACTTCTGCAGCCGGCGCGCCGTGCCTCTGCCAGAGCTGCTGCAGCAGAACCAGGAGCTCGGGCTCAATAGCGCCGCGGCTTTTCGCGGCCGGGCGGATTCCCCTCAGCTTCAAGCGGCCATTCGTTGCCGTTGCTTTGCTCACCCGCGAGGGTGCCGCTTTCCGTGCTGCGGCCTGCCGGTTTGTCGCTGCTGTCTTCACTCTCTGTCTCGCTGGATTTTTCCGTGCCGCCGGGATATTGCAGCCGGCCGTGGAAAATACCGGTCAGGGTACGTTCGAAACTTTCCTTGATTTGATTGAGATCGCGCAGAGTCAGCGGGCATTCGTCCAATTCGCCGGCGGTGAAGCGCTGCGCGATGATCTGGCTGACCAGCGCGCGGATGCGTGACACCGAGGGCTCGCGCAGCGAGCGCGCTGCGGCCTCCACGCCGTCGGCCAGCATCACGATGCCGGTCTCCTTGGTTTGCGGTTTGGGGCCGGGATAACGAAAGGAGGTTTCCTGGATTTCGCTTTCGTTGTTGCGTTCCTGCGCCTTGCGATAGAAGTAGGAAATCAAATTCGTGCCATGATGCTGCGGAATGAAATCGCGCAGCTCGCGCGGCAGGCCGTTGCTTTCGGCGATTTCGATGCCGCGCTTGACGTGATTGATGATGATCAGCCGGCTCATGGTGGGGGCCAGCTTGTCATGGGGATTCTTGCCGCCCCTCTGGTTTTCCACGAAATATTCCGGCTTCTCCAGTTTGCCGATGTCGTGATAGTAGGCGCCCACACGCGCCAGCAGCGAATTCGCACCAATCGCTTCGGCCGCCGCCTCCGAGAGTGTGCCGACCACGATGCTGTGATGATAGGTTCCGGGGGCGCGCACAGCCAGCTCGCGCAACAACGGCCGGTTGAGATCGGACAGCTCCAGCAGCGTGGCGTCGGTGGTGATGTCGAAAAGATATTCGAAGATGATCATCATCCCGTAGGTCAGAATCGGGGTGACGGCGGCACTCAACAAGCCGCTGAGGATGTTGCCCGACAGCCGCGAACCGGGGGAATGCAGCAAAAACGCCAGCGCCGAGGCCGCCAGAATGTAGGCCAGGCCGAGAAACAGAAAGGCTTTGAAGATCCACGTGCGCGAGCGCACTTTGCGCACCGACAGGATACTGGCCATCCCCACGATGATGCAGAGAAAGGTGGCGGCGAATTCGTTGCCGCGCAGGCTGCCCAGCAGGATCGCCAGTGCGGTGGTGCCCACGAACGCCAGCCGGGCATCGAAAAAGATCGTCAGCAGCATGGGCGCCAGGGCATAGGGAATGAGAAATTCCGACTCGCTCATCCGGCGCACGGCATGCGCCAGAAAGACCACCAGCAGCAAAATCAGCGCGATCAGGATGACCCGCGAGATGTCTTCGTAAACCGCCGCCCGCCAATAGCGCAGAAAAACAATGAGCACAGTCAACGACAGCACGGTCATGAGCAGCTTGCCGGCGGTGGGCAGCAGCCGGGCGAGCGGGCCCTCCGACATTTTGCGCTCGACCAGCGCGCCCGCCAGCGAGTTCAGCTTCTGGATGTGCTCCCTGGTGATCTTTTCGTGACTTTCGATGATTTTCTCATTCTCCAGCACCGAGCCGCGCGCCAGCGGCACCCGCGCCAGCGCTTCGTTGATGCGCGCCTCGGTTTCGAGCTGCTCGAAAAACAAATTGGGCGTGACGAACGAGGTCACGATCTGGTAGCCCAGGTTGATGGCGGGTTCGCTGATCCTTGCAATCTCGCGCAGCTTCTGCAGCACCGCATTGTGCACCGTGCCGAGATGATGGAGATCATCCAGCTCCTCGACGATTTCGTCGGAGCCCGTGCGCAGCGCCACCTTGCGGACATGGTCGGGCAGGGCGCTGCGTTCCAGGTTGATGAGGCCGATGGTGTAGACGTCACGCAGGATGCGCTCCAGCTCTTGGCGATAGGCGGCGAAACTCAACAGTTTGCCATTGCCCGCCGGCCGCGGGGTGAAGCCGGTGAGCAGAAAGCGCAGGCCGTCCGTGGAAATGCTGTTTTTTTGCTGATCGAAGAGCTGGCGGATTTGCACGGCTTTCACCGAATCGGGCGCCAGCGAGGCCAGGATGCCCTCCAGTTGGTTGAGAAAGCCGGCGAGTGCGGTGTTGCGGGCCTCGGCCACGCTGTCGCGCCGCACGAAAATGGGATAGACACTCTCGCGGGCCGCCTGTTTGTCCCGCTCATACTCCTCCGGGGTTTTGTTGATCGGGAAGGTGAAGGGTGCGATGATGGGCTCGCCGATGTAAATGTCGCCTTCACGCAAATCGGCAAAACGGAAAGTGGCCTCCTGCGGGAACAGCAGCACGCAGACGGTCGTGAACAGCGCCATCACCAGGAATTGCCAGCGATGCCGGTACCATCGGGCAGCGGAGAGCTGGATTTTCGGCAGGGCGCGAATTCGAAGAAACGGCTTGGTTGGTGGTTGTTTCACGCGAAAACTCCGCGGGCCTCAGCGCTGATGCTGGTCATAGGCCCTGATGATCTCGCGCACGAGCTTGTGCCGGACGACGTCCTTGTCATCCAGGTAGACGAAGGCAATGCCTTCGATGCCGGCGAGGATCTCCCGGATCTCCACCAGGCCGGAGGTGGTGGAGCTGGGCAGATCGATTTGGGTGATGTCGCCGGTGATGATTGCCTTGGAGTTGATGCCCAGTCGGGTGAGGAACATCTTCATCTGGGAGGGCATGGTGTTTTGCGCCTCGTCGAGAATGACAAAGGCGTTGTGCAGGGTGCGGCCGCGCATGTAGGCCAGCGGCACGATTTCAATGACGTCGGTCTCGAGATAGCGCCGCAGCTTTTCCGCGGGAATCATGTCATGGAGCGCATCATAGAGCGGCCGCAGGTAGGGATCGACCTTCTCGCGCAAATCGCCGGGCAAAAAGCCCAGGCTTTCGCCCGCTTCCACCGCCGGCCGTGCCAGCACGATGCGATCGACCTGGCGGTCGCGCAAATGCGCCACGGCAATGGCCACCGCCAGGTAGGTTTTGCCCGTGCCGGCCGGTCCGATCACGAAAACGATGTCGTTTTTGAGGGTCGCCTGATAAAACTCGCTCTGGCCCGCGGTGCGCGGTTTAATGGCGGCGCTTTTGGTGTAAACGATCACCGGCTGGGTGGGGGCGGCCGGCAGCGGCGGGGCCGCCTCGCCGCGTTTGACCATCTGCACCACGGTTTCGACATCGGCGGCGCGCAGTTCGCCGTTGCGGGTGAGCATTACGATCAGCTCGGTGAACACGCGGTCGAGCAGTTTTACCTCCTGCTCCCCGCCGCGCAGCGTGATTTCGCTGCCGCGCACGGTGATGCGCGCCTCGAAGTGGCGGGCAATTTCCTTGAGGTGGCAGTCGCCCTGCCCGAGCAGTTCGAGCGGGTCAACGCCGCGAATGGGAATTTTTTGTTCGAGAATGGTCGACTCCACGGATGGCATCCTCGCAAGGCACGGCTTCACCTGTAAAAGAAAAAGCAGGTCATGAGTTGCGCGCGGCAAACTCACAACCTGCTTGTCCTCACAACCAAACGGGCAACTCAGCGCGGAATGCGCAAAACCGTGTAGGGATAAAGCTTGCTGGGATCATCGCCGATGATGTTCTTGTTGGCCTCATAGAGGCGGCGCCACATCGTGGGGTCGCCCATGCCCTTGGCGATCTTGCCGAGAAAATCGCCTTTTGCCACCAGATACTCATCCGGTCCCACTTCGCGCTGAATCTTGAAAATTTGCTGCGGATAGATCAGGTCGGGATCCTTGATCTGGTCGCGGTTGTAGGAATAAATCCGCATCCACTGATAGGGATCGCCGTAGATGTCCTGTTTGCCGGAAATTTTCCAGAGATAGTCGCCGCGCTGGACATTGTATTCGGTGTAGATGGCTTTCGGCATGCGGCTGCGCAGTTGCGTGATTTTGCCTTCGATGCGGGCAATGATATCCTGCATCTCGGAAAGCAGGCCGATCTTGCTCTTTTTCATCTCATTCAGCCGCGCTTGCATGGCGTCGAGTTCAGCGCGGCGCTTAAACAACTCCTCGGGGGAGAGCGCCATCAAACCATCGACTTCGGCTTCCAGGTTCTTCAGGTCATTGCGATAGGCCTCCACGCCGGCACGATCGGTGCCCAACATGGCATAGATATCATCCCACTCTTTATTGATCTGTTGATCGAGTGAGGCCAGCTCCGCCTTGAGCGCGGCGATCTCCGCATCGACCTTGGGAATTTCGGCCTTGGCGTCGGCTTCACGCTTCTGCCATTCCGCCAGTTGCTGGCGATATTCATCCATCGTCATCTTTTTCTGGGCAACCACCGTCCCGTTAAGCGCTGTGAGCAGAAGGCCGAAAGAGAGGACAAGCACTATCTTGGAGAAAGCTTTCATCATTCCCCTCCTCAGGGTTGATTGGGTCAGTCGCATGTTTCATGATCTCTTTTGCTGGTGATCCATTGCCGGTCGCGCGGCTCAGTTGGGCATCTGGCTGAGGCGGGCAGATACCGTGGTTTTCTCCTGTTGAGCCTTGGCCAATTCCGCCTTCTTCTGCTCAACTTGTCTCTGCAGATCGTCACGTTCTTTGCGCTTCTGCGCCAGCAGGTCTTCGGCTGCGAGCGCCGCCTTCTTTTGCTCTTCCAGGGCCTGCAGTTGTTTCTCGTTCGGGTGTTTCGTACAGGCCACCATGCCGAGCGAGAAGGATACTGCAGCGACGAGCATGCCCTTGGTCAGGTACGACTTGAGCGAATTTCTCATGAGCCTTACACCTCCATCTTAGGGTTTGCAACCGGAAAAAAACAACTTCACATTGCCTCACGCCATGCTGTGTTTCTTGTTGTGGTGCTAAGATTTTGTCCGCTCAATACTTGCTGCCAGCGCGGCGGATAATATACAAAAATGCCCCTGATTGTCAAGCGAAAACTCATGTGAAAAAGTAATCCCTTGGTTAAGTCTGGGGACGCAGCGCACAAATCTTGCCGCAAGGCAAGAAAGATCAATCGCACCAATTTTCCCACCCGAATTATCAGCACTGCAAAGCCGCAAAAAGTGTGAAGTTTGAAAAAACCGGTTTTGTTTGGTTGGCACCGCGACCAGCCGGCAAGCCATTTTTGATAACAGCCTTTATGGCTGGGCACTGTGCCTCGCGGACGCGGTGCTCCCGCGGTAAAAACAAGTGTTTTACTTCGTACAAAAAATTAGCAGCATCAGGCAGAAATGTTTGTACCACTTCACACGCAATTGAGGCATTACTGTGAAAACTCTCTGGCTCGCCGTGAGGCCGAAGATTGATGGTGGGAGAAACTCAGGGCCTCCGCCGGGCTCGTCACGGGTCACCTGAATGACGGGCGCCATGAAATTTCACCCTCGAAAACGGTCACGAGCACGATGCCTTGTTTTGCTGCACACGCCGTGCGCATGCCTTCGTTTGCAGACCGGGATCCGCGCTGCGTCCGGGGTGGGGCGGAAGTAGCAGCATGACCCGCCAGCGGAGGCGTTTTACCGCCGCGGTCGGTATCACCGGGTGATGGGTGACATGATGGCTCACAAAAAAAACTCCTGCAGCGACCAGGTTGAACCTTGACCGTCTGGGGGGAAACGGAGAAGGTTCCTGCTGCAGGAGATTGTGCGCAAAAGATAGCAAAAAAGTTGAGCAGTGCAACGACAATTTTGGTTGAATGGCTGCCGGTCGCTGGAGAACAACCGGTTCGCTTCACCCCGGCAGCGCGCAGGAACCGTGTGACGTACCGGGCGCCGGGGAGGAGCTGCCACCGCCGGAATTGTTTCTCCTTGCCCGAGGCGGGAATCCCTCAAAACCGCGTGCCGAGATAATGCGGCAGCATGCGCCGCCATGTCGGCCAGTCGTGACCCATGTCATGGCCCCACACGTCGAGGTAGTGCGGGATGCCCTTGGCCGCCAGCACCGCGGCGAGATCGCGCGAACGGTCGGGCGCTTCGTAGGGGCCCTGGCCGGTGAGAATATAAAGGTGGTGCTTGGCACGCAACAGGGAGAGGTAGCGGTCGTCATTGAGGCCGGGCAGGTAATCCATCGGGCTGTTGAAGTAGCAATTGTCGTCGTAATAGCCCTTGGTGTAGTATTTGAGGTCGTAGATGCCGCTCATCGCGATCATGCCGTCGATCAAATCCGGCCGTTTGAACAGCAGGTTGGCGGCATGCAGCGCGCCCACGCTCGCCCCGCAGGTGATGGTCATCACCCGGCCGTGGCAATGGTTGTGGATGAAGGGGATGACTTCGTTGAACACATAGTCGTTGAATTGCTGGTGGCGGATGGCCTTGTACGGCGGGGCCACGTGATCGTTGAACCAGCTTTCATTGTTCACGGTGTTGATGGAAAAAACCTTCACCCTGCCGGCATCGAGGAAACCCGCAATCGCGTCGATCAGGTGAAACCGTTCGTATTCCAGAAAATCGGCCGCCGCAGTTGGAATCATCAGCAGGGCGAAGCCGTAATGCCCGTAGACCGCCAGGTCCATGTGCTTGTTCAAAGCGGGGCTCCACCACCCATGAATCTCTCGGTTCATGCCGTCTTCCTCCAGAGGGCCGCGTGTCGGGATGCTGCGGCAAGTCAGAGTGAGCACAGTCAGGATGATTTGGCGGGTGGGAATATAGTGTTTTTCCGCCTGAAGTCAAGCACACTCTCCCGCCACTCCTGGCCCCGGCTGTTGGCCGCCCTGCCGGCGAGAATCCGCTTGACAAGAGCGCCGGCGATTTTGTACCATGCGCTGCCATAGCCGGCGCGACAACTCATGTGAACCACACCTGTTTCTCCATCAGAGCCTGCTCCCCTGTCATGATCGATCGCAACATACTACGCGCCTCCCTGCTGCTGTCCTGCTTTTTTCTGCACTGCGGCGGCGCGAAATTGGTGCTGCGCGAGTGGACTGAACTGCCCGCGGAACACTATACCATTCCCCCTCATGCACAATACCTGGCTGCATACAAAATTGCCCTTGATCCCGGGCACGGCGGTTTGAGCCATTTGCCCGGCTACAAGCGCGGACCGAGCGGCAAACAGGAGGCGGTGATGAACCTCAACGTGGCGCTGGAACTCCGGCACTTTCTCGAACGCGCCGGTGCCACGGTGGTGCTGACCCGCCCCGATGATCGCTACGTTTCGCTGGCCGAACGCGCGGCAATTGCCGAACGCGCAGGTTGCGACTTTCTCATCTCTCTCCATCACAACGCCGCCGACGATCCCCGGGTCAACTACGTTTCGGTCTACTACCATCTCTATCCCGACTATTCGCCCGCCAGCATGGACCTGGCGCGCAATATTTACTTCGGCCTGGTGGAGGCACTGCGCCTGCCGCAAGTGGCCAACGACGGCCTGCTGAGCGACAAAATGATTTATCCCGACGGCTTCGGCCTGCTGCGCCGGATCCGTCTGCCGGCGGTCCTGCTGGAATCGTCCTTCTTTTCCAATCCTGCGGAAGAAAAGCGGTTGATGGATCGCCGCTACAACCGCCGCGAAGCCTATGGCATTTTTCTCGGTTTGGCGCGCTGGGCTGCCGGGGGGGTGCCGAGTGCAAGGCGTTTGCAGCCTGCGAAGATTGCACGCGATCCACAGCCGGAAGTCGTTTACCAGTTGGCCGACGGCATCACCGAGCGTGGCGGCCGGGGCGCGGGGCAGTTGCTGTTGTTTTCCAACAGCGTTTCCCTGCGCGTCGACGGCCGGCCGGTGCCCGCGCATGTCGATCTCACCAAAGGCCGGCTTTGGTTCCGGCCCGATTCGGCCTGGCGCAACGGCGTGCACGTGGTGCAGATCGAGCTGCAAAACCTGTTCAAGAATCACAACCTGCCGGTGCGGGATACGCTCATCATCGCGGCGCCGGCAGCGGCAATCGCATTCGCGGCGCCGATGCTGCAACTCCCCGCGGATGGCGTGGCCGTCCTGCCGATTACGCTCACGCTGCGCGATGGCCGGGGCGAGGCCGTGTGGGATGGCACGCCGGTATCGGTGCGTGCCGAGCGCGGCCAGCTTCTCGACTCACTGCGCTTGCACGAGGGCAGCGGAACCATCTACTATCAAGCCGCGAATGAACCCGGGCCGGTGCAGTTGATTGCGGCAGCGGACGGCCACCAAGACACACTCCGTCTGGAGTTGGTGCCCGCCGGTCAGCTCGTTTTTTTCAGCGGCCTGGTGCGCGATGATTCCACCGCTGCAGCGCTGGCGGGCGTGGCGATTTCCCTGAATGATGCGGTGTGGGCCACTACGGATGCCAATGGCGGCTTCTTTTTGACCGGGGTGCCGGCTGGCTCCTATCGCTTCGCCGCAACGAAAGCCGGCTATTCCCCGGCGGTGGAGATGATGGCGGTGGACTCCCTGCGCAGCGTGTTTGTGCGTCCCTCGTTGCGGCCGGTTTTGCGCGGCGTGCTGCATCAGCAGACCATCATTGTCGATGCGGCTTTGGGCGGGAAGGCAAGGGGCGATCGTTTCACCGGTGGGGTGACGGCCGCGGCCGCCAATTTTGCCGCCATGGCGGCCCTGGCAGACAGCTTGCGCTGGACCGGCGCGAATGCGATCCTGGTGCGCACCAACGACACCACCGACCTTGCGCTGGATGCCCGCATCGCCCTCGTCAATCAGGTGCCGCAGGGCTGGTATTTGAAATGGGAGTATCGCCGGTGGGATTCCGATTCGCTGCTGGTGCAGACCACGATCTATCCCGGCAATCAACAAGGCGAGCAATTGGCACTGGCGATCAATCAAGCATTTGCGGCGCTGCCCAACACGCGGGTGGTGCTGCGCCGCAACACGGACGTGCCGGAAGTCTTGTTGACCAATAAAACCGCAGTGGCGGTGCAGGTGCGCTGCCGGGCGCCGCAGGTGCATGACCGCGAGGTGCCGGCGCTGTTTCGTGGCATCGTGAATTTCCATGCGGCGCGGCGCCGGCAGGCCGCCCTGCCGGAGGAGCTGTGAGCAGCGCCGCGACAATTACTCACGGCGGCGATAGATCTCGAAATCTCCGAACACTTGTTCGAGATGGAAATGGGGCTGAATCACCCGGCGGGCGGGCTCGCGTTGATCATAGGGTCCCACCACCACGTAGGTGATGGCGCCGGAGGCATTGATGGCTGCGAAGTCGGCTTGCATCTGCGCGTATTCGCTGCGAAACATCGGATACCACCAGTGTACCTTTGCGAGGCCCGGCATGCCGTTGAGGTAGTAGCCGATGTCCTTGCGCACCACCAGCTCATCTTTGGGCTGCACCCGCCGGGCGAGGTACGCAATCGTTTGTGCCAGGCCGCGCTCGCCATAGTTGTTCCAAGAAGGCGAGGTGGTGTAATCGGACATTTGTCTGGCGGTGACGTGGGCATTCTGCGGCAGCACCACCAGGCCGGCGGCCAGCGCCAGGCTGCGGCCCCAGGTGAAAGTCGGTTGCAATTTCTTGAGCGCCAGCATTATCACCGGCAGGGGCAGGATCAACAGCAGACTCGTGCGGCTGCGGAAGCGCAGGGTGTTGGTGGCAACGGCCAGCAGGGGATCAGGCAGATGGCAGAGCCAGTAGCAGCCGAGCAGCGCCCCGCCCGCCAGTAGAAACAAACCGACCGTTTTGGCTGTGAGTGGCGGCGACACCCGATGCAGGCCTGCTGCGGCGGCCAGAACCATTATGGAAACCGCCGGGTAATCGTATTTTTGCAGGGGATTGGTGGTGGCGCTGGGAATATACAGCATCGTGTAGCAGAACATCAGCCCGACGTACACCAGCAGGAAATCCGCAGGTTCCAGGCGCCGCGAGACACGCAGGGTTTTGATTCTGCCCGCAACAAAACAGCAGAACAACACCACCAGCGGCGGTGAGAGCCAGTACAGCATTGACTTGATCTTCATTCCGGCGGTGGGGAGGTGCGAGAACGGGGTGGCGGCTGCGCCCTTGTTCAGAATCGTGAATTCCACAAAACTCAGCGGCGGGACGTTGGTGCCGGCGCAGAACAGGCTCCACGTGAGGATGAACCCGCCCACGCCGATGGCTGTGAGCGCCGCAGTTTCCCGCAGCGCCTGCCGCAGCCCGGCATGAAACCAGAGAAAAAGAAAAATGGCGGCCAACAGGATCGGCGGCGTCATTTCCTTGGCCCAAAAACTGGCGACGAGGCCCAGGCCGGTGGCAAACAAATACCGCCGCCGGCCGGTTTGCAACCTGCGGATGAAGAGATAAATCGTGGCGGTCAGGCAGGTCGTCAGAATCGAGTTGTCGATATCGACCAGCAGGGCATATTGCATGAGATAGGGATTGATGACGATCAGCATCACGGCGATCAGCCAGATGCGACAGGCCGCCGCCCGATTGAACACCTGGCGCGCAATCAATCCCAACAGGCCGATGGTGAGCAACAGGCAGAAGACGCCGATCAGGCGGGCGTGAGCGGTCTGCTCACCAAAAAGTTCGAAGCTGAGGGCCAGCAGCAGGGTGTACAGCGGGGGGTGGGAAATTTCCAGCAGGGTCGTCTTGCTGTGGGGTGCGGTGCGTTTTCCCAGCACCTTGATCCCCTCGACCGTGATGGCGCGGGCATTCCAGGCGAACGGCATGGCCTCATCGAGGGCGAGCGGTTTGTTGGCGGACTTGATCACGGTGAGGGCGGCCAAAAACAAGGCAATGGCGAGTGGCAGCGCACCGCATGCTTTCCCCGGCATATGAGCCTCCCCAAGGGGCAATCCCTGATTTGTCAAGGTGTGAGAAACTCCCCCTCGCTTTCTGCTTGGCAATGTACGCTGCAGGCGGGATGATTGCAGAAATGCCGGTCTCGCCACAGGCACAAAAGAATCTCCGGACCCCTCGTCAAAAGGAAGGAGGCAGCATGCGAGTGACACTCTTGCAGGTTGATGCCTTTACCGACAAACCGTTTCACGGCAACTCCGCCGCGGTGTGCCTGCTGCCGGTGGCGCGTGAAGAACGCTGGATGCAACAGGTGGCGGCGGAAATGAATCTTTCCGAAACCGCCTTTGTGGTGCGGCGGGAGGAAGGTTTCAATTTGCGCTGGTTCACGCCGACGGTCGAAGTGGAATTATGCGGCCATGCCACGCTGGCGAGTGCACATGCGTTGTGGGAGACCGGCCAGCTTTCCCCGCATGAGCCGGCGCGTTTTCACACCCGCAGTGGCTGGCTCACCGCGGTGCGCCAGGGCGAGTGGATTCAACTGGATTTCCCCGCCACGGTCGCGACTCCGGCAGAGGCCCCTGCCGGCTTGTTGGAGGCACTCGGCCTGATCCCGCGGTTCATCGGCCGCAGCAAGTTCGACTATCTGATCGAGGTGGAAAAGGAAGAGCAGGTGCGCCAGCTTCAGCCGGACTTCCACCGGTTGCGCCAGATTCCCGTGCGCGGCGTGATGGTGACCAGCCGGGCGCAGGGCAGTGATTGTGATTTCGTCTCGCGCTTCTTTGCGCCCGGCTCGGGAATCGATGAAGATCCGGTGACCGGTTCGGCGCATTGTTGTTTGGGGCCGTTTTGGAGCGAACGTCTTAACAAGCGGGATTTGATTGCCCGGCAGGTTTCCGCGCGGGGCGGGCGGTTGCTGGTGGGGGTGCGGGGCGAGCGTGTGCTGCTCAGCGGCCAGGCGATTACTGTGCTGCGCGGCGAACTCCTGGCGTAAAAAAAAGTGCCGGAGCTTGTGCAAGCTTCCGGCACTTTGGACCGCGTCAGGAGTGACTCACCGCAGCAACGGTTCTGACGCTCAGATGGAATTCCAATCCGTATGAATGCGTATTTTGCGAATCAATTTCCGCTCTGGAGAATCGGAGCGCAGGAGAACCTCGGGAACTTCGAGATCGAGTTCCTCCCACTCCACCTTCTCCGGCGCTGAGAAGTGGTGTTGGAATGGATTCGGCATGTACCTGAAATGTCCGGCTCCCACCTTTTCCAATTCCACCTCAACGGCGGCGGTTTGGCCCTGGCGCACGTATGCAATCCTGACTTTGTCGCCCTCGTCATAGTCGCGCAGCGCCGCGATCAAATCATCGGGATCGCGCACGACTTCTTCGCCCACCTTGAGGATCACATCGCCGGCTTTCAAACCGGCTTTGGCCGCGGGGCTGTTTTTGGTAACCGCCAGGATCAGCGCGCCGGCCTTGGGCTCGACTTTGAAATAAGGCGCCAGATCATTGTTCAACTCGTGCACTTGCACTCCCAGGCGCGGCCGCCCGGGAAAAACCGGAACGGCGGGATGACTGCCGCTCCACGAAAAGCTGCGCCACGGTCCGCTGCTGTGCTCGCGGCGATACTTGCCCACCGTCACTGCGTATTCCTTGCGGTTGCCCTCCCGCAGCACAACGACTTTGACCTTCTTCTCCGGTTCGGTCTGGCGGACAGCCCGCGTCAAGTCCTCCACCTTTTCGACCTTCCGGCCGGCGAACTCGATGATGACATCCTCCTCACGAATGCCGGCCTCGTCCGCCGGGCTCCCCTTGACGACACCGGTCACCAGCAGCCCGGTCTGGTTGCCGACTTTCAGCGCCTCTCGCAAGGAGGGGGTCAACTCCTGCACATTGACACCGAGCCAGCCCCTGTCGGATTCGTCACGGGCAGGTCCCGCCGCCACCTCCGAAAGCGACAGACTGCCAAGCAAGGTCAAAGCCGCGGCGGTGACCAGCGCCACTTTGGCGGTATAAAATTTTTGGATCATACACCGCTCCTGAAAATAGCGCCCCGCGACGGCCTGCGGCAGCTGTGCCGCGCGTGGGCATTGACAAACAAGTTACTTTCTTGGCGGTCGCTGGCATAGACGCGGCAGCCGCCAAAAAAGTTTTAGCATTCGCGGGATATTTTCTTATATTTCGCTTAAACAGAAAACCCGCGTGCGCGTCTTAATCATTGTATGAACATGAACCTGGCCCTCAAATTGGCGGGCACAGCCGCCGTCCGCGCAGGCTCATCGGCCCACGACGAAACTGAATTGGTCCTGCTCGCACAGCAGGGCGATCAGGCTGCCTTTCAGCAATTGTACCGTCGCTGGGCGCGCAACCTCTATGCGCTGGCGTACCACATGCTCGGCAATCACCAGGATGCCGACGAAGTGCTGCAGGAAACTTTCCTCCGCGTCTTCCGGCACATAGCGCGGCTGCGCAGCCCGGAAGCCTTCCCGGCGTGGATTTATCAGATCACGGTGAACCTGTGCATGGATTTTCGCAAGCTGCGCACACGGGTGCGCTGGCAGCCGCTCGAGCATGATGCCGACGGCCCCTCGCCGTTTGAACTGGCCACCACCAAGTGGGTGCGCAACCCGCACCAGGTGCTCGAAAACAAAGAGCTGCTTGCCGAGATTACCGCGGCGATCGCCGAGCTGCCCGAGCAGCAGAAGGCGGTCATCCTCATGCACGAGGTCGAGGGCCTCTCGAAGAAAATGATCGCCGAAGTGCTGCAATGCTCGCTGGTCACCGTGCGCACCAACTTGCACCATGCCCGCAAGAAGCTGCGCAAGCGGCTTGCCCTCTATCTGAAAGCATGAGTTGAAACGGGAGGCACGAAGGGATTTGCCCGGGTATCGTGGCGCCTCTGGAGACTGGAACAATGCCTTGCTGCGAAATCAAAGAACATCTGTTGGACTATCTGGACAACGAACTGCCCGCCACGCTGCATGACGAGGTTGAGCAGCATTTGCGCACCTGTTTGGACTGCCGCACCGAGCTGGAAAGCTACCGCACCACCACCCTGTTGCTGCAACTGCGGGCCGTCCCCGAACCATCGGCGGGATACTGGGACCAAACCTGGGAGAAAATCCGCCGCCGGACCCAGGCCCGCGTGTTCCCGCTGCACGCCGCACCCCACCTGCCGGTGCCGCGGTGGCAGCGGTTGCTGCAAACCGCCTGGCGGCCGCTGCTGCTCACCGCCGCCGGCTTCCTGCTTGCCGCCCTCGGTGTGACGACCTGGCAACAACACCAGCGCGAGCACCAGCCCCCGCAATGGTGGAGCGAGCAGCACCGGCCGCTGGCCCGCGAGTTGACGCTTCATCCCGTGAGCCATGCCATTCATGATGAAGACATGCCCGCAGAGTTGCGCCGCCAAATCGAGTTGATGAACCTCTCGCGCGGCACCATGGGCGCGATGGATCCGATTTCCAAAAGCACGATGATGCTTACCCTGGAGGGCACACCGCGATGACACGCCGGCCGGTCCCTGGGCGTCTCATGCTGACGGTGCTTGTGATCCTCACGTCGGGCTGCGACAGAAGCTCCCTTTCTTCCGGCCCGATTTTTTTTGAGTTCAAGCAGCAGCCGGGGGACAAGTATGTCTATAAAATCCATGACCAGGTCGAATGGCGGGTCTATCGCGATGACACGCTGTATTACACCATGCAGCACTGGCAGGAGCAAACCTCGGTGATGCAATTCATCCGCATCGATTCCACGGCGGTCCGCCACCTCGACATCTCCTTCCGCATCGAACGCGACTCCGTTCATTGTGCCGCGGAACTGGCCTGGCTCAAAAAGCGTAAATCACCTGTCGGCCGCCTGCTGGAATATCGCCTGCGCATGCGGCCCAACGGGGAGATCCTCTCGGTGGAAAACCCCAGTGACCGCCGCACGTTCTTTTACAACAAAAGCTACCGCCCCAGCCAGCCGGTGTTTCCGATGACGGCCATTGCGCCGGGTTATTCCTGGGAATTCCGCTTCACCATCGACGTGCCGCCCGACACTTCGGCGATCGTGACCTCGCGCTACAAGTTTCGCACGGTCGAGCGCGTCGGCGCATTCGATTGTGCGGTGATCGACTTCCGCGGCGAACTCGATTACCTCAAAACCTTCGACGCCTCCAATGACTCGACCATCAAAGATGAAAGCATCACCCAGGAGTATTGGACCCGCACGGTGAGCGAGGGCCGGCTCTATTTCGCCTATCGCGAAGGTTTCGTGGTCAAGAAGGTCAATCTCATCACCTCCACCGCCAAAACCCGGGAGTGCAAAGCCGGGGTCGTGCAAAAGCATTCGCGCACGGAAATCCGTGATCACGAAACCATCACGCTGCGGGAAATCCACCACAGCGGCGGTGAGAAGATGACGTATTGGATCCAGTGAATACCGTGAAGTGCTGCCCGGTCCCGCCAGCCGCAGCACCACGGGGCAGCTCCCCGCAACGCGCCCTTGTCCCGGGGCAAAATTGCAGCCGGCACCTGCAGCGACGATCAGTTCAGCCGTGCCGTCGTCGTGCAGGTGCGGTTGTCATTCTCGTGGCTTTAGGATGAGGTGGTCACCCAACGAGATTGCAAGACATACATGCGCGTATTCCTGCTCCTTTCAATTTTGCTGCTCGTTTGCCCGCCCGAAGGTTTCGCCCAAGACGAGCTTGCCGCCGGCTGGTCGGCCTTTCAGCGCGGAGACTATGCCGCCGCCGTCGATTTTTTTGCCGCTGCCTCGTCGCAGCCGGAGGCGGTTGTTGGCTTGAGTCTTGCCTGCCAGGAGCTGGGCCGCTATGAAGAAAGCCGCGCGGTGGTGACGGCGGCGCTGGCGAAAAAACGCGCGGCCGTATTGCATCTGCGCCTGGGCGAATTGGAATGGTTCTGCGGCGAGCAACCCGCGGCCCTGCGCCAGTTTGCCGCGGCGCTCGAACTCGCCCCGCAGGACCCCGTTTGTCAAGTGCAGCATGCCGCGCTGCAGTGGCATTTTGGCGAGCGGGTGGCCGCGCGCCGCGTGTTTGAAGCCCTGCTGCAGCGCTATCGCACTGCGACCCGCCTGCCGGCGCCTGAAATCGCACTGGTGGCGCGCGCCTGCATTTTTCTCGAACGCTTTCATGAGGCCAACCGCCTGTTTGAGCAGGCCGTCAAACTGGCCCCGCAAGACTGGCGGCTCTACCTGCCCTGGGGCGAGCTTTTTCTCGAAAAATACAATCAGGGCGAAGCCGCCGCGATTTTTCGCGAAGCGCTGCAGCAAAACCCGCAGTGTGTGCCGGCGCAATTGGGGCTGGCGCGCTGCCAGGCTGCCGATGATCTCCAGGCCGCCCTCGAAATGACAAAGGCCATTCTCGTCAAGCACCCCAACGATCCGGCGGCCCATGTCCTGGCCGCCGAGTTGCTGCTCATGGCCAATCACGAGCAGGAGGCCGCCGGGCATGTCGCCACCGTGCTGAAGGCCTTTCCGAACCACCGCCAGGCGCTCGGCTTGCAGGCCGTGCTGGCTGACCGCCGCATGGATCAAACCGCGGTCTCCCACCTCCTGGCGCAAGTCGCCGCCCTCAACCCCCGCGATCCGGTGGTGCTGATGAGCCTGGCGACGGACGCGGCACGGCGTTATTTGTTCAAGGAGTCGGTGGATTATTACCGCCGCGCGCTGGCGTTGGATGACCAGAATTGGGCGGCTGTTACCGGGCTGGGCATCAGCCTGTCGCGGCTGGGGCAGGAGCAGGAAGCGAAGCAATTGCTGGAAACGGCTTATCGTCATGATCCCTTTCATGTGCCCACCGTCAATTTGCTCAATCTCTTCGACGAATATGAGCAGTACGACACGCTGCGCACGCCGCATTTCCTGATTCGTTTGCATCGCGATGACCGACCCGTCATCGGCGCCCAGGCCGCGGCGCTGTGCGAAGCCGCCTATCAGGCCATGGCGCCGCGCTATCGCGTCCGGCCGCCGCTGCCCATCACCGTCGAAATTTTCCCCAAACATGATGATTTTGCCGTGCGCTGTTTCGGCCTGCCGGGCGCGGAATATTTTCTCGGCATTTGTTTTGGCCCGCTGGTCGCCATGAATTCACCCCGTGCCCGCGCGCGCGGCGAGTTCAACTGGCAGGAAACGCTGTGGCATGAGATCGCGCACGTCATGCACCTCGAACGCAGCGGCAACCGCATTCCACGTTCGTTTGCCGAGGGCCTGGCGGTTTATGAGGCGGCGCAGGCCCGCAGTGAATGGGGCATGAACATGGAGCTGGCCATGATCCGCGCTTTGCGCGCCGGCCAGGTGTTGCCCCTGCACGAGCTGGACGAAAGCTTTACCGGCCAGGCGGAGCGAGTTGCGCTGGCCTACTATCAAGCCGCGCAGATGGTGGAATTCATCACGCAACACCACGGTTTTGACAAAGTGCTGGCGCTGCTGCCGGAGTTCAAACAGGGCCGCAAGACGGAAGCGGCGATGCAAGCCGTGCTGCGGCAATCCAGCGCCGAATTCGATCGCGCCTTTCAGCAGTTTTTGCGGGAAAAATTTCAGCCGGAGCGCGTGCAGACCGAATTGCTCCCCGCCCCGCCCGGGGACAGGATGCTGGCCAGCCCGGTCGCGCTTCCGCCGCAGGCATCGCTGATGCCAGATGACGACCGCTTGCGACGCCTCGCGGAAAATCAGCCGAATAATTTTTTCGCAACGCTGCTCTATGGCAAGTACCTCGCCGCGCACAAGCAACCGGCGCTGGCGGAAAAGTATCTGCGCCAGGCCAAGGCGCTTCTGCCGGCCTATGTCGGCGCCGATAATCCCTACCAATTGCTGGCCGACTTGTATTGGCAGCAGGGCCGGCAGCAGGAAGCGGTGGCAGAGCTGGAGGTTTTGACCAGCCGCAACGGCGAGGCGCTCGACGCGGCGCTGCTGCTGGCAGACTGGCAGCTCGCGCGGCGTGATTCCGTCGCTGCCGCCGCGGCGCTGGCACGCGCCCTGGCGATTTATCCCTACGACTTGCAACGACAGCGCCAGTTCGGTCAACTCGCGCTGGCCTTGCGCCAGCCGGCACGGGCGGCGATGGCTTTCGAAGCGGTGCTCGGTTTGCAGCCCCCCGACCGCGCCGGTGCCCATTGCGAGCTGGCCGCCGCCTATCTGCAACTCGGCAAACGGGACCTGGCCCGCAAACATGCCCGGCTCTCGCTGGAAATCGCGCCGGACTATGAGCGCGCCCAGGAGATTTTGCTGCGCGCGGTGGAATGAAACCGGCCGGCGTTGATTTGTCCGTGATGAACAAGCGGTGGTGAATCTTCTATGCAGCATTTTTGCCTCGCCGTTTTCCTGCTCGGCCTCGCGCCGCTGTCCGGCTGGACGCAAATCCCGCATGCCGCGGCCGGCGGCAATGGCACGTCACTACCCGATGCCATGGCCTTCACGTTCACACGGGTGGAGTGGGAGTCGGGCCGCCGCGGTTTCGGCCTGGGCTTTGGCAGCCGCGGCCCGCTGTGGGCCCACGACTATCCCACCGCCGAGCAAAATCTTTACCTCGCACTGCAGACGCTCACCACCCTGCCGCTGACCTTCGAAAACCGCGTCGTGCGCCTGCAAGACCAGGCGATTTTCGATTTGCCCCTGCTGTACCTGTGTGAGCCGGGCTATTGGACCCCCGCGGAGGGGGAAGTCCAACAATTGCGCGAATACCTGCGCCGCGGCGGCTTTCTGCTCGTCGATGATTTTCGCAACGAGCATGAGTGGTACAACTTCGTGCACCAGATGGAGCGCGTCGTGCCCGAGCCGCCGCAGGAGCTGGCGCTCGAACATCCGGTGTTTCATTGCTTTTTCGAATTCCAGCAGGTGGGTCGGCATGCCCCCTACTTCGGTCTGCAACCGCGCTTCTATGCGATTTTTGACGAGCAGGGCCGCATGATGGCCCTGATCAACTACAACAATGACATCGGCGACGGCTGGGAATGGCCGCAGTATGACCCCGAGTTTTCCACCGAAGCCTTCAAACTCGGCATCAACTATCTGATTTATGCCATGACGCATTGATTGTGTATGAAGAAACTCTCCCTCAGCCTGTTGCTCCTCGGCCTGCTGCCGGACGGGCCCGCTGCGGCACAAACGCTGCAGCCTGACGCCTTCACCTTCGTCCGCCTGAAATACAGCTCGGGCAAATTCTCCTACGGTTTTCGCCTGCGTTTTCAAATGTGGGACAGTTGGGAAGTGGATTATCCCACCGCCGAGGAGAACTTCCTTAGCGTCTTTGAAGAAGTGACGCGGCTGCCGGTGAATGATCAGGCCATCGCGATTTCGCTCACCGACCCGCAGCTCTTCGATTGCTCGTTTGCCTACATTCTGGAGGTCGGCTTCATGCAGCTCACCCCCGCCGAAGCCGATTCGCTGCGGGAATGGTGCCTGCGCGGCGGCTTCCTCATGATCGACGATTTCCACGGCTCGGCGCAGTGGGAAAATTTTCTCAGCGAGTTTCGCCGCGTCTTCCCGGACCGGCAGCCGGTGCGCCTGCAGCCCGATCATCCCGTGTTTCACTGCTATTTCGACTTCACCCAGGCACCGCCCCCCGTGCCCGGGCTGGCCCCCATCATGCGCGGCACCACCTACGAGTATGACGGCGTCGAGCCGCAATGCTGGGGCTTTTTCGACGACAACAATCGTCTGATGGTGCTGGTGAATTTCAATGTCGACATCGGCGACAGTTGGGAACATTCGGCCGACCCCAAATATCCCAGACAGTATTCGCTGGTGGGGCACCGCCTGGGCATCAACTACGTCATCTATGCCATGACCCATTGAACGAAAGACAAAGACACGACATGGACCCGCACGTCTCCACGGCCAATCTCGAGGAACGCCAGCTTGCGGCGCGCTTGCAACAGGCGCGGGACGCCATTCTCGGCGAAATCCGCAAACTCATCATCGGACAGGACGACACCATCGAGCTGGTGCTGATCGCCCTGTTCACCGGCGGCCATTGCCTGATCACCGGTGTGCCCGGTCTGGCCAAGACCCTGCTCATCCGCACCCTGGCGAAAATTCTCGATCTCGATTTCAAGCGCATTCAATTCACCCCCGATTTGATGCCGGCCGACATCACCGGCATCGACGTCATCGAGGAAGACCGCACCTCCGGCAAGCGCGTGCTGAAGTTCATCAAAGGCCCGCTTTTCGCCAACATCATCCTCGCGGACGAGATCAACCGCACCCCGCCCAAGACCCAGGCCGCACTGCTGGAGGCGATGCAGGAACATCACATCACCGCCGGCGGCGTCACCTATCGACTGGAAGAGCCGTTTTTCGTGCTGGCCACGCAAAACCCCATCGAGCTGGAAGGCACCTACCCGCTGCCCGAGGCCCAGCTTGACCGCTTCATGTTCAATCTGGTGATGGATTATCTGCCGGAAGAGCAGGAGGTGGAAGTGGCCACCGCCACCACCGGCAACCGCAATCCCGTGCTGCAGCAGGTGGTGAGGGGGGAGGACGTGCTGGCATTTCAAGCGCTGGTGCGCAAGGTTTTCATCTCCCAGGAAGTGGCCCGCTATGCGGTGCAGCTCGTGCGCGCCACCCGGCCGACCACACCCACGGCGCCGGACTTTGTGAAAAACTGGGTCACCTGGGGCGCGGGCCTGCGCGCCTCGCAGTATCTCGTTTTGGGTGGCAAGGCGCGCGCCCTGCTGCATGGTCGTGTCAATGTCTCCGTCAAGGATATTCAAGCCCTGGCGCTGCCGGTGCTGCGTCACCGTGTGCTCACCAATTTCTTCGCGGAGTCGGAGAAGGTCAAAGCCGAGGACATCATCCGGCGGCTGTTGGAAATCGTGCCGCCGCCCAAGTCGGGATTGTGACGGCGGACCGGGTTGCGCCCCGGCACGTGATGGCCGAGACTCATGTTGCACTCGAATGCGTTGTTGCTCAGCAGCATGGCAGGAATTGGGTTGATCGTATCCGCCTGCCAACCGGCTTCCAACCACACGGCGCAGATTGCCCGGGCGGTGCGTGAAGAATTGCGGCTGCATCCCGCCGCCACGCTGCCGGATCTCTACAAATTTTTCTTTCAGGGCGCCTACGGCCCCGGCCACCTGATTCCCGATCCGGCTGCCGCCCGGCGTTTTTTGGAAATGGAACTGCATGCCAGCGCTGCGTTCGACAGCGTGTTGTGGCAGCCGGTGGGTGTGCACGGCGAATACCTGCGCATCAATCTCAAACTGGTCAAGGATGGGATTTTGCCCGCGGAAGAGCTGCTGGCCGCGTTCGTGCAAAGCGCCAATGCCACCGCACCGCCGGCGCTGGCAGAGTGGCAGAAAGAGTGGGAGAAAATTCTGGCGGTGATCGCCACGGTGGCGCCGGCGCTGCCGGCTTTCGCGGAAGAAAAAGCCGCCTTGCAGCAGAAACTGGCGCGCGGGGAAATCATCGGCCATCACAGCAAAGCGTATGAGCAGCACCATCATCCCCACTATCGCCTGGTGAGCCGGCGGCATTTTGAACGATTGTACCGGCAGTTCCTGGCGCCGGCCAGGGCCGCCGGCCGGATTTAATCCGCCGCAACGATGCCGGCCAGCGCGCGGCCATGATTCACTGCGGGAACAACTTTGCTGCGTTTACCCCGCCAGTACCGTAGTGCAGGCTTGCAGCCGGCAGGCCGACAGGAGGTTTGCGCGATATTCACCGCCAAAAAAAAGCCGCGGCGCCGGCATCTGGCGAGCTTGGTTGGCAGAGAGGAGGGGTGTGCTGTCGTGTTGCAGGAGAGAAAGGTTGATGACCCCGCGTCCGAACCTGCGCTTCATCGATCCTGAAATTCTGTCGCGCCTGAAAGGCATGGAGCTGCGCGCGCGCACGGTGGTGGAGGGTTTTCTCAGCGGCCTGCATCGCAGCCCCTACACCGGCTTCAGCATCGAATTCGCCGAATACCGGCAATACACGCCCGGAGATGATCCGCGTCACATCGATTGGAAAGTCTTCGCCCGCAGCGACCGCTTTTACGTCAAGCGCTATGAAGACGAGACCAATCTGCACTGCCTCATCCTGCTGGATCTCTCCGGCAGCATGGCGGGCACCGCCGGCCCGCGCCAGCCGGCGCGGCTGTCCAAGTTCGATTATGCGCGTTATCTCACCGCCGCGCTGGCGTACTTCATCTTTCAGCAGCGCGATGCGCTCGGCCTGCTGGCCTTTGACGACGAGGTCCGCCTGCAGATTCCCGCGAAATTCCGGCCGGGCCACCTGCTCAATTTGTTGTGCGAGCTGGAAACCCTGCAGCCCGGCAGCGGCCGCGGCAGCAACCTGCGCGTCTTGCATCAGGTGGCCGAGGGCATGAAACGCAAGGGCATGGTGATTGTGGTGAGTGATTTCTTTTGCGACCTGCCACCGCTGGCCAGCGCCTTCGAACATTTGCGCTTTCGCGGCCATGACGTCATCGCCCTGCAGGTCATGGACGATTTTGAATTGCATTTCGACTTCAACCGCCTGACGCGTTTCGTCGGCTGGGAAAACGAACCGGCGCTGCTCGGCATGCCGCAGACGCTGCGCGACCAGTATCTGCGCAATCTGCAGGCACATCAAAGCGAGCTGAAGCGCATTTGCGGCCTGAATCGCATTGATTACACCCTGCTGCACACCTCGCAGCCGCTGGATTTCGCGCTGCATGCCTATCTGGCGGCGCGCAGCGGAAAAAAGTGAACGGCCGATGCATGCCGCGCTGTTGCGGACCAAAAGTCCGGGAGCAGCGGGCTTCCGCCAACCCCGCCGTGTCGCGGGGAGGAAGTGCCTCCCCGGCGGCAGGGAGCAAGCCGGCGCGGGCGAAACGCCCCGGCCCGCTGTGGCCAAACGCGGCGCGGCGGGATGACAGGGCAAAGGCCGTTGCCGCTGCGATGCCATCCCGGGGCACAAGTTTGCGACCTGGTTCGACGGACTGCAGGAGATCATGCTCAGCTTTCTCACCCTTCCTTATCTCTGGCTTGGCCTGGCCGCCGCCGCGATTCCGGTGATCATACACTTGATTCATCGCAATCGCGCCGAGACGGTTCATTTTGCCGCCATGCGTTTTCTCGAACGCACGCCCGCGCATTTGTTGCGGCGCCAAAAACTGAAGCAGATGCTTCTGCTCGCCCTGCGCATACTCGCATTGGCGCTGCTCGGGCTGGCCTTTGCCCGGCCTCTGCTCACCGGCGCGCAGGGGCAAAGCATGCTCGTCTCTGAAGCGCGCAGTCTGGCGTTGGTGATTGACATTTCCGCGAGCATGGCAGCCGGCCATCATCTGGCGGAAGCCGTGGCCGCCGCCGGCGACGTGCTGCGCCAGGCCCGGCCCCGGGATCAGGTCAGCCTCATTGCTGCCGGTGCGGCGGTTGAGGTGCTGGCGGAGAATGTCACGCCCGCCGAGGCGCTCGCAGCGCTGGCGCGCGTGCAGCAGCGGCAATCCGCGGGCAACCTGCGTGAAGCGGTGCAATTCGCCGACAACTTGCTGCAACAGGCACCCGGCCGGCAGCGACAGCTTCATTTGTTTTCGGATTTGCAGGCCAGCAATCTGCCGCTCGGTAATTTGACCCTGCACAGCGCGGCACATCTGATCCCGCATGCTTTCGAGGCACGCTGGTCAAACGTCGCGCTGCTGGCGGGTGAGCGTTTCGACAGCGATGGCCGGGTTGTCTACGCCTGCCGCGTGCGCAATTTCGCGGAGCAGGAGCAGGAGATCGAGGTGCGGCTGCTGCCGGCGGGGGCCGGCCGCCGGCCGCTGGCGGTGCAGCGCGTCATACTCGCGCCCGGTGCCGAGCAGACCATTCACTTTGCGGCTGCCGGCCTCGCGCTCGGGGAAACGCAGGAGGGGGCAAGAGTATTCGAGATCAGCGCGGCGCTGGACGAGTTTGCCGCGGATAATCGTTTTTATGTTGTGCCGCCCGCCGCGCCGCGCAACCGTGTGCTCCTGGTGGTGGGAGAAGGCGGGGCGGAGCGCTATTTGCGTTCCGCCCTGGAACTGCCCGGCTCGGATTGGAAGGTCACAACCAGTTCCCCCAATACTGTCGCAGCGATGCTGACCGGCGATTTTACCGCCATGGTGCTGGCCGGCGTGACGGGCATGAGCCCCGACGCCGCGCAAAAGCTGCGCGCCTATGTCGAACAAGGCGGCGGTTTGATTATCGCCCTGGGCAACCGGCCGCCGGGCGAGACTTTCAATCAGTTGCTCGCAGCGGTGCTGCCCGGTCGCGTTCTTGCCACGGTGGCTGATGCCCGGGCGTCCGTGGCCCTGACCGACATCGATTTTGCGCATCCGGTGTTCAGCATCTTTCGCGATCCCGCCAACGGTGATCCCAGCTCGATTCAGGTGAGCAGGCGCTATCACATTCAACCCAGGGCAGAAGCCGGCCGGCTGGCTGGTTTTGAAGACGGCCTGCCGGCGTTGCTCGAACTGGCGGTGGGCAGGGGCAGGGTGTTGCTGTGGGCCTCGACGTTCGATTTGAGCGGCGGCACCTTGCCGGTGCGCGGCATCTTCGTGCCGTTGCTGCACCAGTGGCTCTCCTACGTGCGCCGTGCCGCAGCGCAAAACGCGGTGACGCTGGTCGGCCAGCCGATTTTGATCGAGGGCGAATTTGACGCCGGCTCCACCATTACGGTGACTTTGCCCGACGGCAGCCGGCAGGAGCAAAGCTTTGCCACGCCTGCGGTGTTCACGGAAACCACCGCACCGGGGCATTATCTTTTTGAACAGCAGGGCAAGCGCATCTGGCGGGCCGTCAACCTCGATGGCCGCGAATCTGATCCGCTGGCGCTGCCGCCGGAAGACCTGCTGGCGCGCTGTAATCGACCGCAGGAGGAGACACAGCTCAGCGGCGTCTTCGGTGTGGCGGCACCTTCAGCACGCGAGCTCGAGCGGCAACAAAGGCTCTGGCGTCTGGCCTTGTGGGCGGTGCTTGCGCTTTTGCTGTGCGAAGGCTGGCTGGCAAGTCGCACGCCGCGCTGAGACGAGGGCGAGGGCAAGGGGCAAGTATCCACAGAGTTTCGGCGCGCTGCGGGCATTGCACCCCGGGTCAGCCGCAGTTGCAATTTTTGCGGGCAGACGGACAGTGCCGGTGCACGAGTAAAGCGCCGCCTGCCTCCCGAGAGGCAGGCGCGATGAGGCCGCAGACATTTGGCGATTACACTGAACCAGCTTGGGATTTGCCGGTCTGAAGATGAACGATCAATATCGCAAACTCGAAGACAGCCTGGCCGCCGGTCTGGCAGCCTGGCGGCGCAGCCGCTGGCAGCGCGGTGCCGGTTTGGGATTGCTGGGATTGCTGGCGTTGGCGGGGCTGGCCCTGCTGCTGCGGCCGTTCTATCACCAGGCCACCATTTGGTGGTGGCTGGTGATGGCGCCGGGCACACTGGCCTGGCTGATTTTGTTGTGGCAATATTTGATCCTGCCGTTGCGCCGGCGTCCCACCATCATGCAAGTGGCACGGCGTCTCGAGGAGATGAATCCGGATTGGGAAGATCGTTTGGCGACAGCGGTGGAGTTTGGCAGACACCCCGACAGCGCGGAGAATCCGCTGTGGGACCGGCTGGTGGAAGATGCGGCGGCGCAGGCGGCCCGGGTGAATTTCCCCGCACAATTGCAGCTTCGCTTCGCCGCCTGGTGGCGTGCGCTGGCGCTGGCAACCGCAGGGCTGGCGGCCTTGTTGGTCCTGCGCCTTGCCGATCTCTACCAATCGCAGGGCCTGCACTATTTTGACCGCAGCACCGGCGGCGGCAATGTGGAGGGGCTGCAGGTTGAACCGGGCGATGCACGGGTGCCGGCGGGTGAAACCGTGGAAGTGATCGTCACCACGCCGGAAGTCGAGGCGACCGGTGCCACGATCTATCTGGAACAGGGCCGTGAGCACTGGCAACCCTTTGCCATGAATGCCACCACCCGCCTGGGCACCTTCAACTATCATCTTTACGACGTGGTCGATACGCTGCGCTACTATGTGCGCGTAGGTGAGGAGATCTCCCCGATCTTCACCATTGTTGCGCTGGCGGCACCAGCGGTGAAGGGGTTGCGCGTCACCTACTTCTATCCGCGCGAAATTGCCCGGCCGCCCAAAACCGAGGAGAACGGCGGCGACATCTATGCCCCGGCTGGGACGGAAGTGCAGATTGAAGTCACCGCCACACAGGCGCTGGCAAAGGCGGAGTGGAAGTTGCGCGGCGGCCATTTCGCGGAAATGATGCGGCGCAGTGACACGCTGGCAACCGCCGGCTTCACCGTCACAGAAGAGGGTTCCTATCTGCTGCGCCTGACCAATCATGACGGCCTGAGCAACAAGCCGGTGGAATACTTCATTCACGTCCTGCCCGATGAGCCGCCGCTCATCACGCTCCTGCGGCCCGGGCGCGATCTGCGGCCGACCATGCTCGAAGAAGTGACGCTGGAAACACTGGTGCGCGAAGATTTCGGCCTGCAGCAACTGACCTTGATCTACACGCACAACAATCAGCCCGGCGTGCGCATGGATTTGCTGCCGCAGGCCACGCGTGTGCAGAAGCCGGAAGCCACCGCCGTCGAGTACACCGCTTCGACCGTGCTCTATTTGGAAGAGCTCGGTGTGCAGCCGGGCGATTTCATCTCCTACTACTACCAAGCCCGCGATGCCAGGCAAGTGGCCACCAGTGATCTCTACTTCTTCGAGATTCGGCCCTTCGAAGAGGAATTCTATCGTGCGCTGAGCCAGGCTGGCGGGAGTGCCCAGCCCGACGGCGGCCTGGCGATTTCGCAAAAGGAAATCATCACCGCCACCTGGAAACTGCTGCAACGGCGGGAGCTGATTTCAGCGGAGGAGTTCAACCGCGGCAGCACCGCGCTCGCCGAAACGCAGGCCGGGCTGCAGCACTCGCTGGAACGCATGACGGCCAATGCCGCAACGCGCGGCCAGTTTACCGGTGAAAACAGCACCGGCAAAATGACCGCCTATTTTTCCCGGGCTGCGGAAGCCATGCAGCAGGCGGTGCCTCTGCTGCATGCCGGCAGCCTGGCGGAAGCCCTTGTGCCGGAGCGGGAAGCCTACCGCCTTCTGTTGCAGGCAGAGGCGGAGCTGCGGCGCCGCGAGATCATGCAAGGCGCGGGCAGCGGCTCCAGCTTCACCCAACTGCAGAGCCGGGAGGAGCTGGCGCAGCTTTTCAAGGACGAACTCGACAAGATGCAGTCGCAGTACGAAACGCAGCAACAGCAGCGGCAGCAGGAAATGCGCAGCGGGCTGACCGAGGCACAACAGAAGGTGCGGGAACTGGCACAGCGACAGGAGCGGCTGGTCGAGCTCAACCGCCAGCTCAGCCGCGAATCACCGCCGCCCCAGGAGCGCCGGCGCCAGCTTGAACGACTGCGTCGTGAGCAGGAACAAATCAACCGCGAGCTGCAGAACCTGAGCCGGCAAATGCGCCAGTTCAACTCCCGCAGTGCAACCGGAGAACGCCAGGAGGCGCGGCTGTGCGAAAGCCTGGAACAGGCCACCCGGGAACTGCAGCGCTCGCTGGACAATCTGCGCCGTGACGATCCCGCGCATGCCGCGGCCGAGGGCGACCGCGCCGTGGAGAGCCTGCGCCAGTTGCAGGACCGGCTCGCGCAGCAGCACACCGGCTCGCTGCGCGAGCAGCTCAAAGCGTTGCGCGATGAATTTCAGCAGCTCGCCGAACAACAGGGCCGGTTGAGCGCGGCCGTCGAAGACCTGCAGACGCAATCATCCCCCGCACCGTCCTCATTGCAGGGCACGCAGGAGTCTTTGCGCGCGCAAAGTGAACAGGCGCTGGAGAGACTGCGTCACCTGCAGGAAAGCGCAACGGACCAGCCACAATCCGCGGGCCTGGCGCGCGAGCTCCGCAATGTGACGAATGAGCTGGAGCAGCGCCGTCTGTCCGAACGCATGGCGCAGGCGGCCCGGGCGCTGGCACAAAACGAACTCGAACGTGCGCTGGCGGAGCAAAACGAAGCGCGGCAGGCGTTGCAACGCGCCGAGAAAGCCCTGCAGCGCAGTCTGAGCCAGCTCGCCGGCAATCCCGAAGAACAACTCGATTTGGCATTGCAGGAAACGCAACGCGTGCGCCGCAACCTGGAGGAACGCCTGACGGAAAGCCGCGCCTCGGCGGAGGCCGCGCTGCCGCCGGGGCAGAACCCCGGCCGCTCAGCTTCCGGTGAGCGGCTGCCGCCCGAAGACATGGCGCAATGGCAGCAGCAACTGTGGAGCGACGTGCGACATCTGGAGGAGATCGGGCAGTTTTTGCGCGGGGATACGGCCCTGGTTGACGACTACGGTCGCCTGCTGCAGAATTACCGCGGGGTGTTGCGTTCGTTTCAGAGCAGCGATCCGCAACGCCTGGAGGAGGTCGAACGCCGGCTGCTGGAGCCGATGCGCCGCTTTGAAGCGGAACTGGCGGGCCGGCTGGCGACGCTGCAACTGCGCGAGCGCCTGCTCACCATTCGCGATGAGCGCGTGCCGCCGCAATACCGCCGGATGGTGGAAGAGTATTTTCGCAAGCTCGCCAAAGGCGGGCAGTGAGTGCCGTCACACGCAGCTTCACGAAGCTGGTCTACAAACCGCAACTCTGCCGTCAGACTGATCATGTTCGATTTCCTGTTCAAATACAGCCCCGTGGTTTATGAACAGGGCCGCTGGCTGCTGCGCGGGCAGCCTTCACTCTTGGCGCTGCTGTTGGGGGTTGCGCTCCTGCTGGTCCTGGTGTGGCTGGCCTACCGTCGCACCACTGCACCCTTGTTGCCGCGCTGGCGCGCCGGCCTGATGCTTTTGCGCCTCGCCGCGCTCGCGCTGCTGGCGTTTTGCCTGCTGGAGCCGGCACTCTCGGTGACCACGGTGGTTTCGCAAAAGAGCAGCGTTTTGCTGTTGCTCGACAATTCGCAAAGCATGGCGATCGCGGACGGCAGTGGCGGCCGGCGTCGTATCGATCAAATCGCCGCCTGGCTGGGCGAGGCCTCGCAGGCGAACAGCATGCGTGCGCGCCTGCAGCAAAATTTTCGCCTGGAGGTGCGGCAGTTCAGCAGCGCGGTGGCCCCGCTGCCGGACGCCGGGCAACTGCAGGCCGGCGGCGCCAGCACCAACCTGGCGCATGCGCTGGAATATGCCGGCCGCCAGGCACAACTGGGCACGCTCTCGGGCGTGGTGCTGGTCAGTGATGGTGCGGCTTCGGCGGGTGCGGATCCGCTGTCAGCCGCCCGGGCGCTGGTTGCCGCAAAAGTGCCGCTCTTCACTGTTGGCGTGGGCACCAAAATCAGCAAGGATGTGCAAATTGCCAAAGTTGACGCGGCGCGCTTGGTGCTGGAAAATGCCATGGTGGAAGTCAACACCCTGATCCAGGCGCGGGGATATGCCGGCCGGCAGGTGGAGGTGGAATTGCGCGAAGGCGATACAGTCATCAAGCGCCAGCCGCTGGTGCTGCAGGAACGCAGCACGCGTGCCACGCTGCAATTCGCACCCCCCCAGCCGGGTTTCGCACATTACCGCGTCAGCCTGCCGCAATTGCCCGGCGAGCTGGTGACGGCCAACAATCACAAGAGCTTTTTGCTCGACAGCCGAAACCGCCTCGGCCGCGTGCTCTATGTCGAAGAACTGCATCCCTGGGAATACAAATTCATCGCCCGCGCCGTGGCAGGTGACCCCGCGCTGCAATTGACCTCGCTGCTGAAAACCGGCACGGACAAATTTCTGCGGCTGGGACTGCGGCACGGCGGCGAGCTGGCCGGCGGTTTTCCCAAAAGCCGCAGCGAGCTGTTCGGCTATCAGGCGGTGGTGCTGGGCAGCATGCCGGCCTCCTTTTTTTCCACCGAACAACTGCAACTGCTGACCGCCTTTGTTGCCGAGCGCGGCGGGGGTTTTTTGATGCTCGGCGGCCGCCATGCCTTTGGCCAGGGGGAGTATCAGCGCACGCCGGTGGCAGATTTGTTGCCCGTGGAGCTGCCGCCGTTTTCTGCCGCCGATGGCCGCGCCATTGCCCCGCAACTGCATGAAGAATTCCGTTTCACGCCCACCGCGGAATATCTCACCAGGCCGCTGCTGCAGTTGGATGCCGATCCGGTGAAGAACGCCCAGATGTGGGAGAAGCTGCCATTGTTGCAGGGCTACAATCCTCTCGGCCCGGCCAAACCGGGCGCCACGGTGCTGGCGGTGCATCCGCTGCACCGTCCCGAATCGCCGCGCATCCTGCTCGCCACCCAGCGCTATGGCCGGGGCCGCACCGCCGTGCTCGCCACCAGCAGCACCTGGCGCTGGCAAATGCACCTGGATCATCGCGATCAAACCCACGAACGTTTCTGGCGCCAGCTTCTTCACTGGCTCAGCCTGCAGTCCCCTGATCCGGTGACTGTGGAGTTGGATCGCGAAAGTTTTTCCCCGGGGGAAGATTTGACCCTGCACATCGAAGTGCGCGACAGCGCGTATGTGCCGGTTGCAGAAGCCGGGGTGTCCGTGAAAATCACCGCGCCCGACGGCGAGGTGGTGACGCTGAACGCCAGCCCCGATCTCTCCGCCGGCGGCGCCCGATATGCCGCCCGCTATCAAACCACACGGGAGGGCCTGCACACGGTCGAGGTCTTCGCCTACCACCACGCCGGACAATTTCTCGGCAGGGCCGAGACCGCGTTTTTGGTCGAGCCGTCACAGGCCGAGCTGGCCAACGCGGATTTGCAAACCGCCCTGCTGCAGCGTCTGGCAGAAATCACCGGCGGACGCTATTTTCACATCGACCAGTCACAAGACCTGCCCGACGCCATCACGGTGGCGCGCAGTTCTTTTGCGAAACTGACGGAGCACGACATTTGGGATGCCCCCATCTTTTTCCTGCTGCTTGTCGCCCTGCTTGCCAGCGAGTGGTTCCTGCGCCGCAGCCGGGGTTTGTCGTGAATCTGACAACGCCACCCTCCCGCGGCCGCCACGGCAGCCTTGTTTGCGGGCGCGGGCTCGCGCTGCTGGCAATGGCGCTGCTGGCGCTGGCCAGTGCCACAACCGCCGTCGCGGAAACGCGCGTGGTCATCATTGCCGGCAAGGGCGGCAGCGAGAAACACACCGAGCGATTCAGCCGCCTGGCGCTGCAGTTGCATGACGCCTTGATCACACAACATGGCTTTGCCCCGCGGCAAATCATCCTCTTCGCGGAACCCGAGGTGCGCCTGCCCGCCACCACGCAACCCTGTCGCGCGCAGGAGATTGAAAAAGCCCTTGCCGATCTGTCCGCGACTCTGCAACGGGATGATTTGCTGGCCGTCGTGCTCTTCGGCCACGGCAGTGATGACGGCACCTTCGCGAAATTCAACCTCGCCGGCCCGGATTTGCGTGATCTTGATTTCGACCGCTTGCTCAGCCGCCTGCCGTGCCAGCGGCAGATTGTGGTGAATACCACCGCGAGCAGCGCCGGCTTTCTGGCCAAACTCAGCCGCAACGACCGCATTCTGATCACCGCCACCCGCAGCGCCGAGGAAAAATACCTCACCGTTTTCCCGGAATTTTTCGTCGCCGCCTTCGTCACCCCCGCGGAAGCCGATCTTGACAAAGATCAAAAGCTTTCTTTATTGGAAGCATTCGACTATGCCCGTGACCGGGTGGTGCGTTTCTATGAGGAAACCAACCGCCTGCGTCCCGAGCATGCGCTGCTGGATGACAATGGCGATGGCGTGGGCAGTGAAATGCCGGGTTTGCATGCCGGCGCCGCCATGTCGATGCCCGATGGACAACTGGCGACACAGACATTCCTGCTGCCGGAAACTCTCACCCCTGGACCGCGGCTGATCACCGAAGCTGCGGCCGGCGGCCCGCTGGCGCTTGCCAAACAAAAATTGCTCGCGGAGATTGCCGCGCTCAAAGCCCGCAAGGAAACACTGCCCGCGGCGGAGTATGAGCGCCAAATCGAAGCGCTGTTCATTCAGCTCGCGAAGCTGAATCGCGAAATTCGGGCGGGGAAGTGACGCCTGCACAACCCGATGAGACCGCTGGCAGCGGGGATGATCTGCGAATCACTCCCGGCGGGGGGAGTATTCTGCTGAAAATAATGCCCCCGGTTACGGGTGGGCACGCAGCGCAGCCCAAGGGTCTGCGCCACATTTCCTGAAAATGCCGCGAAGATCTTGGGGGAACACTGATTTTTCCGAATCGTCACCGCATGAACGATCTGTGTAAATCAATATCAATCTCCGTCCGATAAACTTGTTGGCGCCATGATCCGGAAAAAACACCAGGCGCGAAAATTTTGTCGTGCAGGTTTCCTGCCTGCCTGGTTTGCCGCGTGAAAGTTTGCATTACGGATTCCATTCAAGGACTCGACGGACTCATGAAACCAAAACTTTGTTACCGACTCCACCGCGCGGCCCGCACGGTTTTTTTATGCCTGTTCGTGGCATCGGGCGGGACGCTTGCCCAACACGTGCGTCTGCCGTTTCTCCCTTTGCAGCCTTATGAGGGCAACCCCATACTGCGGCCGCTCGGCACGACCTGGGAGGCCGCAGCGGCCACGAATCCCGCCGCGGTGGTGAAAGACACCACCATCTATCTCTTCTACCAAGCCAAAGACCGCAGCGGGGCCGGCCGCTGGCATGGCACCTCGCGCATCGGCCTGGCCACCAGCGTGAACGGCCTGCAGTTCACGCGGGAATCGCAGCCGGTGATGGTGCCGACCCACGACTATGAAACCCCCGGTGGCTGTGAAAATCCGCATCTGGTGGAGATCGAGGGGGTTTACTATCTCACCTATGATGCCTTCGACAGTGTGACCAGAAGACTGGCGCTGGCTTCTTCGCGCGATTTGCGGCACTGGATCAAACACGGCCTGGTTTTCCCGGAGGAAAAGGAGAGCAGCCACGGCGTGATCGCACCGCAAAAGAGCAATGGTCGCTATTTCATGTATTTCAGCGATGGCAAAAACCTGCGCCTCGCCTATTCGGAAAACCTGCTGGTGTGGCAGGCCGAGGCCACGCCGGTGATGCAGCCGCGGCCCGGCAAATTCGATGAACTTGCCGTCGCGCCGGCGTTTTCACCGGTGCTCATCGGGTCCGAGATGGTGTTGTTTTACAACGGGCTTGATCCGGCGCGGCGTTCGCAACCCGGCCAGGCGGTGTTTGCACTGGCCAATCCGGGGCAAGTCCTGCTGCGCAGCGAACGGCCGTATCTGAGCCCATTGCCATGGCATGCCGATGAGTCGGCGGTCAGGCTTTCCGCGCTGGTGCGGCTGAAGGAGGAATATTTTCTTTACTTCGGAATCAATGAAGAAACGGTGGGCGTGGCGGTGAGCCAGGAGCTGGCGGCGGCCATTCGTGCACAGAAATAGTTCGACGATCTCGGGTCAAAAGAAGCCGCTTCTGAGGCTGATGGTTTTTCAACTCATCCACACCATGAAGCTTCTTTCTCTCTTTCTTTTCAAGAGATGAGGTGGGGCGGGTCTGTGGGCTTTCACAAAACTCAAGGTTTCGACATCAGACAAAAAATCCTCCCACGAAAACGAAGTCCCGTTAGTGGGTCAGGCGCCGCGTGAAGCCCTCGCAAGACGGCAGGCACGCGCTTCACCACCAGCGCCGCAAGCCCGCCAGCAGCCGGCGCCACGGACTTGCGGCGGTCTCCTCGGAATGCCGGTCAAATACGGTTTCAATTTCAACCACCAGGGCCGCGGCCTTTTTCTGCTCGAGCCGGATATTTTCCTGGCCGGCGGCCTCCACCAGGAGATAATCGCACGCCTCGCTGTCCGCCCCGCGAAAGCAGCCCGCCAAATCGCGCACCGGATCCACCACCAGCGCGACATGATAGTCCTGGCCATAAAACAACCGCTGGTTGGCGCGATCGGTCTCCGACATGAACACGCCGAAATTGGGATGGGAATGATACCAGCCGATTTTGCGCGTCGTGCCGCGGCTGTCCTTCCAAATCCGGTCAACCTCCTCATTCAAGCGGTGAAACTCGCGGATGGAAACTTCGACGCTGGCCAGGCTGGCGTGGGTGTCCTGTGCCGGCACCGCCTCCTGCAGATGGATCCACAAGAGTTGCCGGGCCGGATCAACATAGGCATTGCCCAGCAGCAAACCGAAGCACTCCCGGGTGGGATCACGCCGGGCATGCTGCCTCACCTTTTCGAAGGTATGCTGCTCGATGTAAACCTGCGGGCTGCTGCCTGCCGCCGGTTGCGGCCATTCGGCGGGAATGCTGCGCGGCTGTGGCTGGTAGGAGCGGCGTTCCTTGACGCGGAAGTGGCCGGGCGAGTGCTGTGCACGACGCAGCCAGAAACGCAGCCGCCGGCGCAGATGGCGAAGCAGATGCCGCTTCATGGCGTCACTTCCGTTGCCGCCGGCCGCGGCTGGCAGCCGTGAGCGGTGCGAGCTCCCGGCGCTGCCTGGGTGACCGGGAAGATGGTGCGGGAGAGGACGGGGTGCGGTTGGAACTGCAGGCAACGAAGGTCGCGAAGCATGGGATGATCAAAACTTGCTGGAAGCCGGTTTCGCGTGAAAGAGTTTGGTCTCCGCCAGATCCGGCAGACTGCTGTGATCCACCGGCACGGCCTGACGGTTTTGTTGGAACCACTCCAGCGCCTCGCGATTGGCGGGGCTGCGGGGATCGATCAGCTCCGGCCGGAACTGAATGTATTTCGCCAGCCGCAAACAAAACGCCGCCAGCCCCTCCTCCGGCGAGTATTGCCCGATGCAAACGTTGCCGTTTTTGAAAACGTGCGGATGAAACAGCACCGGCCGCGAGACGAATTTCGCCAGCGGCGGCTTGTCGGGATATTCCGCCAGCAGCTTGATCACCACGGTGTGTCCCTTCTGCGTGGTTGCCGGGCCGATCATGCCGACCAGATCGAATTCGACGACATAGCGCTCCGGCGGCCAGCGATGGTCGCCCTCCTGCCAGCGAATAAGCGAGCCGCGCAGGGTTTGCATGGTGTAGTAGTCGTTTTGCAGCCGCACCAGCCGGGAAATCATGATCGTGCCTCCGCAGTCAAAATCGGTTTGGGAGAGGCGCCGTGCCGCCACGCTGCACCACGGCGATGCGAATCCGGTCACCGGCCTGCACGCCCAAATCGGCCAGGGTCTGCCCCTCCCCCAGCTCTCCTTTGCCCTTGATGGTCAGGCCGTATTCTTCGTTTTCATTTGACAGCGGCGGAATGAATTCGACCTGAATCAAATTTTCAACCAGCTCCTCGCGCGTCATGTCGGCGGAGACCTCGACGTCCATTTCCGAGTCGTCACTCACGTTGATGAAGGTGAGATTGATGGTTTCGGCCATTCCTTAGCTCCTGAGCATCTGCTGAATCATGAAAGTCGTCTCGCAAGATCGGGCAACGCTTCGTGAAGGTCATCGGCAAGCTCGAAATAGTGCCAGCCGCCCCGGCAGTCCTGCACGTCATAAACATGCAGGCTGGGAAAGCCCAATTGTTCGAGGGGGAGGTCTTGCAGAGGGGGTTGGTCGCCGGTGGCATCTGCTTCCAACACCTCCAGGCTGTCGCCCAAGTAGTGCAAGTGCAGCCCCTCGCGGTCGCCCGGCCTGCGGCACCAGTGGCACTGCAGCTCCTCGTTGTGCAGGCGGTACAGCGGCCGGCGGATGGGACTGTACCGGCCGCAGCGCAGGCACTCAACGCCCGCCACAAAGCTGCCGGGAAATTTGACCGTGGCCCCCTCCAGGCCGGCAGCCTGCAGGCGTGCCAGCAGGCCACGCAGTGTACAGGTGCGGCGGCTGCCGGCGAGCGTGGCAATGTCCGGCAGGGGCCGCAGCGCTTCACACTCGCAATGCGGCCTGCGGAAGACCGTGGTGGTGTCGAAATAAGGCCGGCTGCCACTGCCGTCGTACTGCAGGCGCACGCCGTTGAGTGGCAGGCGCTGGTGCAGCCACTTGAGCGCCAGCTCGCATTGCAACGCGGCAATCAGCGCCGAGCTCACCTGCACCGTGGCGAGCCGGCCCTGGGCATGGCTGCGGCGCAGCGTCTGAAAGCAGGAATCGTAGCGCGCCCGGGCTGCGGCGCGCTCGCGCCTGGTGGTGGCGCAACTGAAGCAGGAGGGGAAGGGCGGTTGAAACACGTAAACGCTGCCCGCCAGCTCGCGGATGCCGCCGTCGATCAAAGGCCGGCCGGTAAGCAGGCAGGCCCGGTTCACTGCCAGCCGTGCTTCGAGGTTGTCCAGGCAGCCGAGCACCACATCGACACGGCGATAGAGCCCCAGCCCGACTTCCCACACCAGGTCGGCGTCGAGCGCTTCGAGGCAGGCGGAAGGTTCGACGTTGAGCGCGTTGCCGCGTTGCGCCGCCACCACTGCCTTGCGCCTGCCGAGATCCTCCCGGCGAAACAAGGCGGTGCGGCTGAGATTGGAGATTTCAATGGTGTCGCAATCGACCACCACCATGTAGCCGATTCCCACCAGCGCCAGGTTTTTGATGACTTCATTGCCGAGCGCGCCGGCGCCCACAATCATCACCCGCGCCTGGCGCAACTTGTCCTGGCTCCACCAACTGATTCTCTCCTGGCGGTCGGTGACACTCTCCACCGGACGCGCACTGGTTCTCACATGAAAGGCCATGCCGCTTCGCGTCTTTGTTTGCAAGGGCGTGAATCAGGCGACGTGATGGGCGCGATTGGAGTGGCAGCGAAAACAGCGTTGCGTGCCGCTGCGATGGTGCCAGCAATTGGCATGATAAAGCTGGCCACACCGCCGGTTGCTGCACCGCACCCAGCCCGGCAGGACGATCCGTTTCTGCCGGGCTTCATTGTGCGCCAGTCGCTGCGGGGCGAAGAGGCGCAAGACGGCAGCGGACCAGCGCAGCATATGCAACCGCAAGAGTTGTGCCCAATAGCGCTCACCATGCGAATAGGGATCCTCGGTGATCAAGTGGCGGCAGTAGGAGCAAATCTTCTGGTCACGCAGTCGCTGCACACGCGCCGGCAGTTTGGGAATGCTTTCCTTTGCGCGCAGCGGGCCGGTCACCCGCACGGCGGTGCGGCTCGGCCGCGCAATTGGCCTGAAAATACGCCTCTCCTGCACGATGCTTCCATAAGGCCGGCGCGGCAAACCGCCCGCCGGCGGATTGTTCAACCCTGTCATGCCCGCCAGACATTTCATGACCTCGAATACTACGCACCATGTTTGCCAGTTGCAGAGGGCCTCCTGCCGGCGGGTGCAGATTCCAGCTTCTGCACCCGTCATGGCATGAGGGTACATCCCCGGCACATTTTTCCTTCGACTCGATTTCATCGCTGCCCAGGGAAGGGCCGGCAAAGAAGCCTCTGTGATATGAACACTGTCCGCTTTGCCTTGCAGCAGACTTCTCCTGTGCGATTGACCATCTACAATGCGCTTGGCAACGAAGTGCGATTGGTTCTTTCCGGCTACCTGCCGCCGGGTGAGCATCTGGCGCAGTGGGACGGTACCGACAATCATGGTCGGGCTGCGGATCAGGGTGTCTATTTCTACCGTCTCGACGGCCCGGATTTTCACGCCGTGCGCAAGCTCATCCACAAGTGACCGCCGGCGCCTCCGCTCATTCTTCCTGCTTGTCCCTACCCGGCTGCTTGCCGGTGCCCACCCTGCCATTCCGCACGCAGTCTGTGGCGTGCGCGTTTCGGGAAAGGAACCATGGCGCAACGCCTTGCCATCACGGTTTGGGGATTTGTGCAGTCATGTACCGTTCGCTTCAGCTTTTGCGGGAGCACCCCTTCCTGGCGGTGCCGGATCCGCGTTATTTTTATGCCGCCAGCTCGCATCGTCTGGCGTTGCAGCGACTGCTCGATACGATCGAGCTCCGGCGGCGCCTGCTGGTGCTCACCGGCGATGCCGGCGCCGGCAAGACTCTGTTGATTCATGCCCTGCGCCGCCGGCTGCCGGCCGGCCTCGCCACCGTGCTGCTGCTGCAAACCCGCTTCGGAGAGAAGAAGCTGTTCCGCCGCATCGCCACAGCCTGTGGGCTGCCGGCACTGCCGCATGCCACACCGGCCGACGAGCTGCGGCAGTTGCATGATTTTCTGCGCAGCCCGCGCTCCGGCCTCACCGTCACCGCCATGCCCGCCGCCGCGCTCGTCATTATTGACGAGGCACATCATCTGCCGCAACCCACCCTTCATGACCTCGCCGGACTGATCGAGCTGGCCAAAAGACACAACAAACCGTTGCAATTCATCCTGGCCGGCGCACCGACTTTGCTCCAGGCTTTTCCCTGGGTGGCGGCCCGGCCGGATCACGCCACCCTGGCTTGCAGCTCGCACCTGCTCAGCCTCAGCCATGCGGAAACCACGGCTTATATTGCCCACCGCCTGCGCATCGCGGGTTATTATGACGGCGAGCAGCTCTTCACCATCGCCGCTCTGCGCACGATTCATGAGCACAGTGAAGGCAATCCGCGGCGCATCAATGCGCTCTGCCGCCGGGCGCTGGACCTGGCCTGCCGCGAGGGTTTAACCAGCATCACGCGCGAGTTGGTGCAGGAGGCTGCGTGTATGGAAAAGCAGGAGGGAAGATTCGAGGAAAGCGAAATTGGCTGGGCGCAACAGCGTTTCGGGAGAGGGCAGCCGGGGGCAGCGTCAACGCTGACGGCTGACCTTTGTGCGCCGGCGGCAGGCGGGCATACAGCGGAATACCACAGCCGCCAGGCAGGCGGCAGGAAGGCCCAAGCTTGGGGACAGGCGCTGCCGGCAATGAACGAGCAAGCGGCGATCCCGGCTGCGCCTGTAAGACCACTACCGGAGGTGATGCGCGGCTGGCGGGTTTGGCAGGCACTGGCAACCGTCGGGCAACACGGGCAACAGCAGGCCTTGCGCAAATGGTTGGCGCCTCAACGGCACCAGTCCCGACAACTGGCACTGCTGCTGGCAGCGGCTTTGAATCTGCTCATGCTTGTTTTGATTCTGCAGCGCTTGCTCTAACGCTGCTCATCCCACCAAAGCCATGCCTGTTTGTGCGCAGGCAATGCCCAACAATGCGCCTGCCAAAACATCCGTCGGATAATGCACGCCGTTGTACACCCGCGAGAAAGCGATGACCCCCGCCCACAGACAACTCACCATGGCACCCGCGGGATAGTAAGCCGAGATCAACGTCGCCATCAGGCCGGCGCCCGCCGTGTGTCCGGAGGGGAAACTGAAGCGATCCGGTGGCGCAATCAGATGCTGCAGCCCGGGGATTTGCTCAAACGGTCGGGGGCGTTTCACTTTGCGTTTCACCAGCAGGTAGAGCGGCACCTGCAGCGCAAACGCCAGCAGACCGGCGGGCAGAAAACGGCGCGCCATTTCATGATCTGTCACGCCCACCACCAATCCGAGAATGGCATAGAACTGGCCGTCACCGCTGCGCGACGCCACATACATCAGGCGGTCGACGGCTCTTTTGCCGTTCCACGCAACGACTCTGCGACACAGCCATGCCTCCCGCTGGCTGAGATTTTGAACGAAAGCTTGCAGCATGATGGCCTCCTTGTTTGCAACAGTCACCGCGGGTCCGGTTGGCAATTCCCGCGGCAGTGCGATGCTGCGGCATGGTTTTTTACCGCTTTAAAATAGGGCGGCAAGGTCAAGCAGGTATGAAGTGAACGTTGTCAGTGTTTGAATCTTGCCGCCCGGCGGGCACACCCCGGGGAATGGCGGTCATTTTGCCATTGCACTTTGGTTTTGAATTTGGCATCATAGCCAACCCCGCGACGCACGAGGAGCTGGACCGCGGGAGGAAGTTGCCCCAAGCCTATCTCACCAGCCAGGGAGGCTCTGCTCATGCGCGTGAAGAATCCGTTGCGCACGCTGGCGCGCACGCTGCTGTTCAATGCGCCGATTCAGGCGCAGTTGATCGTGACCCGGCGCTGCAATTTGAGCTGCGGCTATTGCACCGAATACGACAAGTATTCCCCGCCCATCCCTTTTGAGACGCTCAAAGCCCGGATTGACGCGCTGCACCGCCTGAAGGTCATCAACATCACGCTGTTGGGCGGCGAGCCGCTGCTGCATCCCCAAATCGCGGAGCTCGTGGCCCATGCCAACCACGAAGCGCAGGTTTCGATCACCACCAACGGTTTTCTGCTCACCGACAAAATCATTGCGGCACTGAACGATGCGGGACTGAGCAACATGCAGGTGAGCATCGATGCGCTCATGCCCGACACGAACCGCTATATCCAAAAATCGATGAAATCCATCCTGCCCAAGCTCGAGCGTCTGCGCCGGCTGGCCAGGTTCGACGTGCACGTCAATCTTGTGCTGTGCGAAAATTCCAAAGACCACTTCCGGGAAACGCTGGCCGGGCTGCGGCGCCTGGGTTTCTTTGTCACCGTCAATCCCATTCACGATCACCGGGGCACCATTGCCACCGGCGGGGAAGAGTATGTCGCGCTCTGGGAGTATCATTATCAACACAGCAATCCCTGCTCCTTCATCGAATATGATTATGGCAAACGCCTGCTGCGGGGCGAGCAGCCGGACTGGCACTGCCGTGCCGGTGCGCGCTCGCTCTATGTCGATGAGTTCGGCAACGTGCAGTTTTGCCATGCCCAGCGCGGCCGCCTGAACAAACCCATTCTGGATTACACCCGCAGCGACCTGGCGGCACATTACCACACTCCCAAAGGCTGCGAAAAAGGCTGCGCGATCCTGTGTGTTTACCGCGATTCCTATTTGGACAACGCGCCGTTCGGCATGATCAAAGCGACCTACCGTCTGCTGCGCCGCGGGGGTGTCTCGCGGCCCAAGAGGGGCGAGGCCCGGCTGCTGCCGGAACCGGAGGCGAGTCCCGCCCCCACCGGTGCGCTGGCCACCGTGGGTGATTGAGTCGGCGGACTTGCCGCCCGCGGCGCGTTCGCGCGGCGTTGCCGCTCTCTGGGTGGCACGTCGTCTGATCGATGTTGTTGTTGCCGTCGTCCTGCGCCGGCACGCTTTGCTGTGTTTGCCTGTCTGGTTGTGACGGTTTTTTGCCGAGCTTCCCGCCCCGGCGCCGGAAACGATGCCATGCATCCTCATTTGCTGGAGAGTAAAGACACGCATGCTGAATGTTCTCCGCGTGGTGACTTGGTTGTCCGTTTTTTTCCTCGCGCTGCCGCTTGTCCGGGCACATTCCGGGGCCAGCCGCGAGAGTTTGATCCAACGCAGCCTGGAGCAGTTGCATTGCGAGCAGTTTGACAGCGCACTGGCCATTTGTGCGGAGTTGCGCCGTTCCTGGCCGGATCATCCGGCCGGCTTTCTGCTCGCCGCCGGCGTTTATCAGACGATGATGCGCGACTATCGCGTGCGCCTGTTTGAAGCGCGTTTTGACAGCCTGCTCCAAAATGCAGTCGCGCTGGCCGAGCAGCAGGTGCGGGCCGAGGCCAGCGCCGAGCATTTTTTCCTGCTCGGCACCGGCCGCGGCTATCGCGGTCTGCACCGCTTTCGCTGCGGGGAATGGGCCGCCGGCTTTCGCGATGCGGTGCTGGCGCTCAACGCCATGGAGCGTGCCCTGCAGCGAGATGCGGCGCTGGTGGATCCCCATTTGGCATTGGGCGTGTACGAGTATTGGAAAAGCGCCAACCTCAATTTTGCCGGCGGCTTGTTTGCCGGCAAACGTGAGCAGGCCATTGCCGCGCTCGAAAGCGTGCGCCAGCGCGGCCGCTACGTTGCGATCGAGGCCGCCTATTCCCTGCAAACCATTTACATTCACGAAAAAAATTATCTCAAGGCGCTGGAGATCAACGACTGGTTGATCATGCGCTTTCCGCTCAACATCAGCGCGCTCTATCATCGCGGCCTGCTGCTCGACAAACTCGATCGTGTGGAAGATGCCCTGGCGGTGTGGGAGAAAGTCATCGCCCGCATTCGCGCTTTCCGGCAGGCCAGTGATGGTTACCTCGCTGAGTGTCACTGGCATCGTGCCCGGCTCTATGAACGTCTGCCCGCTCCGGCCCCAGCGCCTTCGGCCAAACAACTCGTCATTTCCGCCCTGCAGCAGGCACGCATGCACGCCCGGCAGCGGGTTGCCGAAAAAGAACTGGAGGGCCCGCTCACCAGTTTCCGCGAGATCAACAAAGCCATCGATGAAATGGTGAAAAAGTATGACTCCCAAGGCGGGGACTTCCGCAACTGAGCTTCGCCGACAGCGGACAAACACACGTGAAGCCCGTGCACGGCCTGTACACGGGCTTCACAGTTTTGGGGCCATCAGTTTCCACCCGGCATTATCTCTTCTCTCTCCAACCGGTTCAAGTTGCAGCGCTTCGGTTGATCGCGCCGCGGCAGAGCAGCGGGCGGCATGCGGCTTGCATGAGGGCATGATGAACCTTCATGAAAGGAGGAAATCATCATGCCATTCCGATCAATGAAATCGCTGGTGATCGCCGTCGCAGTGACGATCGCCGCGCTGGCGCTTGCGACCTTCGCGCTCTCTCAAACCACTGAGCCGGCCAGCATTCGCTGCAGCGTCTGCCAATTCGAAAACACCTGGACCTACAAATTCTGCGTGAACTGCGGCAGTTCGCTCGCGGCCGCCAAACAAGCCAAACTCCAGGAGTTGCAGCGCGAGCAGGAACTCGTGCGGCAGGCAGCGCGCCGCCAGTTCGTGGAAGATTCGCTCGCGCAGGCGCGCGCGGCAGAGAGCCTTCGCGTGGAACAGCAGCGGCAAGCCGCCGCGCGCCCGGTTGCACCTGCGTCACCCGAAACCTCCGCCTCTCTCATCCCCTCACCCGCGTCGGTGGCGTCGGCCAAGTCTGACCGGCCCAAACCGCAGCGTTGGTATCAAACCCTGCTCACGACGCCGGCCGTGCTGCCGCGTTTGTTCAATGTGCCCACTGCGGAAGTGCTCAACTCCCTCGACATTTATTTTAACGGCGGCGGCGCCTTCGGCATCGAGAAGGAGCGTAATTTTCTCGGCCATGCTGGTTTGGGGCTGGGCGACATCGCCGAGGTCGAGTTTGCGACGCAGGCGGTGATCAACTCCCTGCAGCAAGGTTCATCGAGCGTGTCGACTTCAGCGTTCAAAATGCTGGTGCTGCGCGAGCAGGACCGTCTCCCTGCGATTGCCGTCTCGCTGCGCGGCACCACGAGCTGGCACCATTTTCAAGGCCAGGACGCCAGTGTCTCCTTTGAAACCCGCCTGACCAAGCTCTATCTCGTAGCCACCAAACATCGCGGCAAGGTGATGGCGCATTTCGGCGTGGGCTTGACGGACGTGCGCGTGCGCAGCCCGCAGGGCTGGCGCTTCCGCGAGGCCGGCCGGGAGATGCAACGCAATCTCATCGCGCCGTTTGGCGGGCTGACGATTCAAGCGAATCCCAAGGCGCAGGTCATGCTGGAAGTCGAAGGGCTGCCTTCTTATGATTTCACTGCCGGCGAGGTGCACGACGGCAGTGCGATCAAGAACATCTGGGCGGGCGTTGTCGGCGTGCGATTTTACTTCACCAACTGGCTGGCGGCGGATACCGGCGTGCGCTATCGCAGCGACTTCGACGGCATCGCCGACGCCAACATTCAGGCGAATGTCAACATGCTGTTCCCGCTCGGCCGGTTGCGCAGCAAGCAATAAGCGCCGGCAATCGTGATTTCGTTGCATACCATAACGCATCTGCCATTGAGGTGATCTACCATGAAACGTTTCTTCTCTTTTCTTTTCGCCCTGCTGATGATCTTGGCAGCGACGTGGGCAGCGCCGGCGAGCTACGCCCGGCAAGTGCAAGTGGAAGCGGGCACTCATTGCCCGTTCTGCGGCGTTTCGAATCAGCCCACGGCCAGATTTTGTAGTGCCTGCAGTTCGAGCCTGCCCCAGGCCGGCGCGCCGGTCGCAACGGCTGCAAGTGAACCGCCAACGGAACAGGCGCTGGCCGCGCTTGCACCGGCCAGCGCCGAATCTGACCGCGAGGCCGAAGCGCTGAATTTTTACAAAGCCGGCTTTAATTTTCTCGACCAAGGCGCCTACGGGCCGGCAGCTACTTCCTTCCGGCGCGTCGTCGCCTTGTATCCGGCTTCACCGCATGCGCGCGAAAGCGAGCTGCTTGCCCGCGCCTGTGATGAGTTGGTGATGGCCAGGTTCAAATCTCCGCAGCCGGCCGCGAAGTCCGGCGGCTCAGCCGCAGCGGCCTTTGGCGGCGCCTTCATCGGCGGCGCGCTCGGCACGCTGGGCGGCGTCATGCTGCTGTTCTTGATGGCCGGTGGCAGTTGAAACGCCTTTTCGCAGAGCACGCAAATGGCGAGGCAATGTGCATCCGCCATTGGCACAGAAGCACGTCAATGAGGATGCAATGTGCATCCGCCGATGGCGCAGAGCACGCAGGTGAGGACTTGAAATGGAATTGCGGGTGGGGCAGAAACATGCAAGTGAAGATTCATAGGCGTTCCTCTGCGATCTCTGCCGCCGGAGACAAACTCATTGCCGTCCGGAATCCCAGCCGGTTTATCGCAGCATTCCGACAGCGGCTAGGCCGTTGTATATGAACCCCCGGCGTTTTCACGGTGCTCGAAGTCTCTGAAACCTTGGCCGAGCCACGGGCGGAACATTTGCGGACGGACTTTGATTCACCCAACTCGGGTAAACCGCAACCCCAAGGAAATCGTCAACGGATTGAAGCAACCAAGCGGATAAAAATGTCTGCTGGGTTGCTGAAATCCGTGGGAAAGATCTCCTGCCTTTAAGGCAGCGAGTTTACTTTACAAAAGTCAACCTCCCCCTTTCCAACGTGATTCACGACAACCGCGCCGGCTGTTTCATCCCGCGGCCGACTTTCATGTTGTGCTTGACTCCGGCGCGTGCCATCATATCACGCAGCCGGAATTGGCACTCCTCTCACGGTTTCATGCCGTGGAGTTGTCGTGAAATTGGCAGCGTGCCAGGTTGAATGAAAACACTGAGAATTCAGCAAAGGTGACAAAATGAAACGACAGTTTTTGCGAGTGAGCAGCGCCATGCTTCTGCTTGCGGCAGCAGTGAGTGCGCAGAAGAGCGGCTGGACGCCGCAGCCGCTGCATCCAGTGCTCGGCGAGGTGATCGACGCGAACGAAAACAGCCGCTATCGGATCTTTGGCGAGATTGCCGGCTTCACCGCAGCGCGCTATTATCACCACAGCATCGATTGGCAACAGCTTCACCTGCTGCGCAATCACGACGGCCGTGGCCAACACCTTGTGCTTCGCCTCACGGTTGCTGAGATCAACCAGATTCGCAACGGCCTGGCGCAGCGGGTCCAGGCACTGGCCGCCGGTGACACCATTCCTGCCCGGCCGCTGTATGCCATCGCCGAGTCGCGCTGGCCCGCGCCTGCCGAGTTGACCAAAATCACTCTGCGCGACGGCACGGTGATCAACTGCCGGCTGCTGGCAGCGCAGAACGATACCCTGCTGGTGCAAACGCCCGGTGGGCTGCACATCGCCGTTCCCGATTTGCAGATCGTGAGTCTCGGCAGTCTGGCAGGTGTGATGCGCGATGCCGAGTTTCAGCGCAGTGATCCCAATCACGCGCGGCTCTTGCTGGCGCCCACCGGCCGCGGCCTGCCGGCGGGGCAGGGCTATTTTGCGGACTATTATCTCTTCTTTCCAACGCTGGCCTATGGTGTGACGGATTTTCTCTCCGTCAGCGGCGGCATCTCGATCTTGCCCGGCGCGAGCTCGCAGCTAGGCTATGCGGGCTTCAAGCTCACTTGGCCGGCCTCTTCACAGGTGGAACTGGCTGCCGGGCTGACACATCTCATGATGCCGGAGGATGTGCGAGACGCCACGCTGGCCTACAGCGTGGCCACCTTCGGCAGTTCGCGCAGCGCTGTCACATTGGGCGCCGGCTTGCCCTTCACCCGGGATGAGATTGCCGAGCCGGTGTTGCTGCTGGGCGCCGAAACCCAGCTTTCCAACAGCATGAAGCTGCTGACGGAGAACTGGATTTTCACCGGCACGGATGAGCCGCGGGTGCTGTTTTCCGGCGGCGTGCGTTTCTTTGGAGAAAGGCTGGCCGTGGATTTGGCGTTGTTCAGTTCGGAAGAATTTTTTGAAGAGGACATCGGATTCCCCTTCGTGCCGTGGGTGGATTTTTCGGTGTTCTTCGGGAAGTGAGGAGGAAGACAGCGTTATTCCAAAAACTCAGCCAGGCTTTGCACCACCTCGCGCAGATCGGGCGGCACTTCCTCTTCTGCAAGCGCCGCGACGATGTCACGGTCGTTCAGGCGCAGCCCGTATTGGCTCTGAATGTGTTCGCGCAAACGCGGCAGCACAATCTCTTTTGCGTCACACCACTCATATCGAACCACGCCCTGCCACGTCTGCTGCAGGAAGGCCTCCGCCTGCTCGAGCACAGTTGCGGGCTGCCAGCCCAGCTTTTGATCACGAGCATGTTTGCCGATCATATTGACCAGACGTCTTCTCACGGCATCGCGCGAGGCTTCCACGGCCTCTTCCACGAGCCGCAACAGCTCTTCTTCCGCCGGCGGCTCTTTAAAAAGAGGAAGATCCGGATAAAGATTTTGTTGGGCGGATGCCCTCACTGCCCGCGCAATGGCAGTGGGAACAATGAGGTAATTCTCGATTTCCATACGCTGCCAAATTTTCCAACGCTGCTGGGGAGCAAAGGGGGGCCGCTGTATTTCCTCAGTTCCTCCTGTCGTTGCTCATCGGGCATATAATCCCGATCCGCAATGACAAAAGCCTTCACCTGCAAATCGCGCTCATGATGAAAGGCCTGTTTCAGGGTGTTCAGCATGATTCGGACGGACTCGCCGCTCGGCCGTTTATGTTGATGAAGAAAGATAAGCCGGCGATGCAGACGGGCATAATCATCGCCGTTGAGCAGGCGGCGCAGAAAAAGTTGCAGCGGTTTCTCATCCGATTTGTTTTCCAACACCACGACTTTTTGACAGGAGTCGATCAACAACAATTCGAGATTGGCCAGGCCGCCGAGGGACTGAACAGCGTTCAAAACTTCGATGTGCACATTGAGCCGTTGCGGTCCCCTCTCACTGAAAGTGATAATCTGGCAAGGATCGGCAGCCGCGATCAGTTCCACCGAATGGGTGGCAGCAATGATTTGAATCCCTTTCCGCGTCAGACCGGCCAGCACGGCGTAAAGATCGGCAATGAGCCGGCTGAACAAATGCGCATCCGGCTCGTCGAGCAGGACGGTGCTCACCGGCTCGATGAGGATGCCGGAGAGTATCTGCAGAAATTGATGGGAACCGCTGCCGCCGGAAATGATGTCCAGTTCCCCCCTGCGCTGCCGGTGGTCACCTTCCGTCGCCAGCCCGGTTTCCTGGTAAGTCGCATGAATGTAGCGATCAACTTCTTCATCTAATTGGGGATGGCGCAGCTCGATTTGCGGGAAAATCGATTCCAACAGAAGAACGAATTGCTGCCAGCGTGTCTCCTCCTCCTTTGAGATCGAGCAGGACATTACGGATAATTGTGCCGTGCTGGCCGAGGGCACGCAATTCGCGCCGTACGGCGATGGTCCGGCGTTCTTCACGCGGAATGAAACCGCTGTATCCCGGAATGAGTGTGATATTCAGGCCACCGGAATCAGGCAAAGGAGGAACTTTTGATTTGTTTTGCACGCTGAAGCGATTGAAGCGCAAAGTTACTTCGAACTCGTATTCCCCCCCGCCCGCCAGCCCGCCGATGACACGGATCGGAATCGGACTATTGCCTTTTTGTACCTTGCGGTCTTTCCACAAATCCCTGGGTTCTGCGGCGGGGATAATGACGAATTCATCGGTGCCGAATGTCCGGTTCTGAAACGTCAACCCGCCATTTTTCTTTTCCAGGCAGGCCTGATAACAAAAGTTGAAAACGGCACATGCTTGCAACGCGGTGGATTTGCCGCTGTTGTTTGGACCAACCAGCAAGTTGAAACCCCGCAGCTCCAAGTCGAGCACTTCGAACTGCTTGAAGTTTTCGATGTGAAGCCGCTTGAGTCATTTGGTAGTGGCAGGCATCTCTTCGTCTCTCACGGGGGGGTGTAAAACGGTATTTAAATGCCGAAAAGTATGCTATCGCGCTCCAAATTACAAGACAGAATTCCGATTCCACAGAATTTTCTCCCTCCCCCTGAACCCCGCCAGCGGCCCGATGGTTTTGCGCATCAGGATTTCCGCATGGCCCGCCACCACGTAGTCCTTCAGCTCGCCGATCACTTCATACCCCAGCCGGCGGTAGAGCTTCTGCGCGCCGGTGTTGAACGACGACACGCACAGGAAGACGTTGGGTGCCTCCTGGAAAATCCGCTTTTCAGCGAAGCGGATCAGCTCGCTGCCAATCCCGCGGCCGCGCCAGGCCGGCATGACGCACACGGTTTGAAGGTAGCCGCGGAACGCGCCCTGCATGTTGATGATGATGCATCCCGCCGGCTCCTCCTGCGCCACCGCAACATAAACTTCCTTGCCGGCCTCGCTCAACAGGGCGGCGCACTCTTCATAGCCGCGCCCCAAAGTCAACCACGGCTCGGAAGTCGACATGGCATGGGCGCAGGCATGAATTTCTGCGGCGCCCGACAGAGGACGGATGGTGATCATTGGCGAGGTCCCGCGTATTCATGTTCGAAACGATGACAGGCTTCGCGCAGGTTGTCTTCGGCATTCAGGCCCAGGCCGCGGCCGAAGGCCACCAGGCGGAACAGCAGATCGCCATAAAGCTCCGGCAGGGGCCGATGGTCGCTTGGCAGGCCGTCTTTTGCGCCCGCGGCGGCCGCGCGAAAAGTTTGCCAGGTGGCTTCAACCTCGTCAACACTCGCGGCGGCCGCACCGGCCTTTTGCTGCAACCGGGCGGCACGCTGCAGCGCCGGCAGGGCGTGCGGCACGCCGGCAAGCGCGTTTTTTTTGCCCTCCTGCTGTTTTATTTGCTCCCACAGGTGTGTCAGCTCGGCAGCAGAATCCACCCTGGCGTCGCCGAAAACATGCGGATGCCGCCGAATCATTTTGGCGCTGATCGCTGCGATCACCGCGCCGATGTCGAAGCGGCCCGCCTCGGCGGCAATTTGTGCGTGATAGACCACCTGCAGCAACAGATCGCCCAGCTCATGGCACAGCTCTTCATCATCGCCGGCGTCGAGAGCGTGGAGAACTTCATACGTCTCCTCGAGCAGATACCGCCGCAAGGAAGCGTGGGTCTGTGCACGATCCCACGGACAGCCCTGCGGGCCGCGCAAGCGTGCCATGATCTCGACCAATTCCGTGAATTTTTCACTGCCGTGCATGTTTTCTCCGCTTTGTGGTTTTTGGGGTGCCGGCTGCCCTCACGTGCTTTAAATCCTCCGCGGACATGATTTCGCGTTCGCCGACTGGCGGCGGAGGTGCCATGGCCGCGCAGGTTTTGTCGTGCAGGCATCCTGCCGGCATTGGTTTGTTTGCAGTCAAGACGCCGGCGTTCTGCTCAGCGCGGCCGGCTGACCACCATACAGCAGGAGATAAGCAGATTCGAGGAGATTGTAAAGACCCGAATTTTGCACCCAGATTGATCCCCTCCGCGAGAAAAGCCGATTTGATCGCGACGCCCTGTTCATGGCAAGACAGAGATTGAACCCTCGATGTCAAGATCCCCCCAAAATCCTCCCACGAGAGTACAGCGCGGTCATAACCGCAACCAAATCTGTTAACTGCGAAGCCGCAAAACGCGCGAAGGATTTCCTTGCGTTCTGCATGCTTGTGCGTGCAATCATGCGTTGCGATTATTCCTCATTCCCGGTATGCCTTCTTTCATTGGTTTGGCGTTCCAGTTCAGTAAAAAACCAGGGCGGCAGTCGCGTAATTTCAGGCAGGTCGGTAGTTGGGCCTCGTGAGTTGGTGGCAGTTTTTGATACAACTTTCGAGGAGCCTGTCAATGCGGTCGCCGGCCTCAATCTGCCGGTTGTCATATAGGATCGGTGGCGATACTTCGCAATCCACTTGCAAACCGTGCTCGCACAGTTTTTAAGCAGAACACTGTTGGCCGGCTGACCCCCCACACGTGAAGCCAGCCATGCCACTCTCTTTGCGTTCTCGTTGCTCGTGGGGTTCAAAAAATCTTCGCGATTGTGATAAGTTTGCCGGGATAATAAACTCCCACGGGAAAAGCCATTTCTCGGGAGTTCATTTTCGCGGAAGAGAAAACATGATGCCTTCACCAAACTGGCGAATTTTGCAGCCAGGGCTGCTCCATATGCCGAATTCAGGAAAGACATGTTGCGCGCTGCCCGCCGCGACTGCCGCGCAAGCGGGCAAACATCGGGAGCTTGTCCTTGACTTTCAAATGAAAAATCGGTAAATAGCGGCCACAAAAATCAATCCTGATGAGAGCGCATGCCCGATTTGCACTTCCCCCCGCCCGGTGATTGGCTGATCTTCGCCCTCTTTCTGCTTGGGTTGTCCGGTTTGATCGGCTTCGCCAATTGGATGCAGCGGGTGCATGCGGTATCGGCGGAACGCACGCGCAAGTTGGTGCATGTGCTCAGCGGGGTTGCCGTTCTCCTTTCTCCTTTCCTCTTTGCAACGCCCGTGCTGTTGCTGGTGCTGGCGGCGTTGTTCGTGTTGCTGAATGCCCTGGCGCTGCGAACCGGCCGCTTTGCGGGTATTCACGCCACCGGCCGCAAAACCTACGGCACCGTTTTTTATCCTCTCTCTTTTTTTCTGCTGACTCTGCTGTTTTGGCAGCGCGAGATGACGGCCTTGTGGGTGGGGATGAGCCTGCTCGGCATCGCGGATTTTTGTGCGGCGCTCGCCGGCGGGGCGGCGGTTCAACCGATTGTGCTGCCGCTTCGGAGCGACCGCAAGACCTTGCAGGGATCGCTGACGATGTGGCTCAGCTCCCTGCTGTTGGTGTGGGCCGGGTTCGAATGGATCGCGCCGCTGCTTGGCCCCACGCCGGAGCCAATGCGCTCCCTGCTCGCTGCCGTGGGTATCAGTCTGCTGGCCACGGCCGCGGAGGCCCTGTCCTGGCGCGGTTCGGATAACCTTACTGTGCCCGTGTTGGGCGCGGTGATGGCTTATTTTTATCTGCATGCGTCCCAGGCTGCCATCACGCAGTTTTTCACCGGTGAGATTTTGGCGCTGGCGGTGGCCGCCGTCTCCTATCGTGTGCGCTTTTTGGATCTGAGCGGCGCGCTCGCAACGTTCATGCTCGGTGCGGTGGTGTTCGGCCTGGGAGGGTGGGTTTTCAGTGTGCCGCTGCTGGCGTTTTTCGTGTTGTCGAGCCTGCTCTCGCGTTTCGGCGCCCGGCGCAAGCGCGCGGCCAGCCGTGCTTTTCAAAAAGGCCATCGCCGCGATTTCGGCCAGGTGGTGGCCAACGGCGGCGTGCCCGGCCTGGTGGTGATTCTTTGGTATATTGATCCGCAGCCGCTGTGGTACGCGCTGTTTCTGGGCGCAGTCGCGGCAGTCACGGCGGATACCTGGGCCACTGAGATCGGCCTGCTCTCGCGCCGGCCGCCGCGCTTGATCACCACGCTGCAAACCGTGACCGCCGGCACTTCGGGCGCCATTTCCGGCTTGGGGCTGTTCGGTGCCGGCCTCGGCGCCTTCATCATTGCCCTGCTCGGCGCCGCGTTGCAGTTCGGCGGACCCGGGCAGCGGTTTGGAGTCACCGGGATTGCTTTCATCACGCTGGCGGGCGTGCTGGCGCATCTTTTCGACAGCTTGCTGGGCGCAACGATACAAGCGCAGCGCATCTGCCCCACCTGCCGCCGAATCAGCGAGAAGAAGGGTGAATGCTGCGGCAGCGAACGCCAGCCGCATTCGGGATGGCATTGGGTGGATAATGACGTGGTCAACGGCATCTGTGCGGTGAGCGGCGTGCTGGCGGTGTTGCTGGCCCTGCCGGTGTTGCAGTAACTGCAAAGCGGACGGTGCGCTTTCCGCGACGAAGATGATTTTTTTGTCGTTTTTTCTTGCCGCCGGGCCGCCCCCTTCGCCGGTTCACCTCCCAAGCATCACGCGAACGACGTGGAATTGGCAGAGTGCGAGTGCGCGGAATTCACCGTCGCGGCCGTGTGGCAATGCTGCCCTGCCGCGTCAGAACGGAATGCTGTTGCTGAATGAGTGTTGGTCCGCAATCGCAAACTCGGGGGAAACGGCTCACGCCGCAGCCTGGCCGTTGTCTCAAAAAACGGCCCAGCCGGGGTTGGAACGTTCGCGGACGGACACGAAGTCAAACCCCTTCGAATGTGGTGAGTGAACATGACCTCCCGCTTTTCCACCAAAGCTTCCGGCCACCGCCTCAAACTGTGGCGCAAAGCCTTCTGGCTCATCTGTGCGGTTTTGCTTTACCTGGCTTACACGTATTTCGGCGGCAGCTCCGGACTGATTCAACTTTGGCGGCTGAAACAGCGCCACAGCGACCTGCAGCAGGACATCACCATGCTGCAGGCCACCCAGGACAGCCTCAAGCAGGTGATTCACCGGTTGCAACACGACACCACCTATATCGAAAAAGTCGCGCGTGAGCGTTTTCAGATGGGCAGACCGGGAGAGACCATTTACACCATCGTGAAACAGCCGGCGGCCGGGGAGGACAAGAAGCAGCCATGACCGCCTCGTTGCTGTCCTCGCCCGAGCACAAGTTTGCCGCCCGCGTGCGTGGGTATTTTCTCGCCGGCCTGCTGGTGCTGGTGCCGATCAGTCTGACGGTTTACATCATTTTCGAGCTGTTCAAGGCGATCGACGGCATTCTCAAGGATGAAATCTTCGTCATTTTGCGCCGCACCTTCGGCGTGACGGTCACCTTCCCCGGGGTGGGGGCGATTACGCTGCTGCTGTTGATTTTGGGGACCGGCATGGCGGCGCGCAGTTACTTCGGCAACAAGCTGGTGGAATTCGGCAATCGTGCCGTTACCCGCATTCCCATCATCCGCCGCATCTACGGCACGGTGCAGCAGCTCAGCCAGGCGCTCTTCGGCGAGCAGCACCAGTCCTTCAAGAAGACCGTGCTGGTGCCCTATCCCGGGCCCAATACCTGGCGGCTGGGCTTCTACATTCGCGAGATTCGCGGGGAAATTCAGGAGGCGCTGCAGCGCGAGATTGTGTGCGTGTTCATTCCCAACCCTCCCAACCCCACCGGCGGCTTCCTGATGTTTTATCCCAAAAGCGATGTCATCGAGCTGGAGATGCCGGTGGAGGATGCCATCCACATGTTGATCTCCTACGGCACAGTGGCACCCAAGGCGCGGGCCCCCAAGCACATGATGCTGACGCGCGATCATCTGCAATCCCTCACGCCCAAGCCGGACTGAGTTGGCACCTATCCGCCACATGCGGCGAAAGCGATCGTCTCGCGGCCGTTTCTTCCGGCAGCCGGCTCAGGCAGCCGGGAGGCGCGGCACAGCAGCCGGGTTTTGCGGGCAAGCAACTGGAATTGGCAGGCGATGATTGTGATTCGCCCCTTCAAAAGTCTCTGTCCAGCAATGAACCCGGAGTCCGCGTGCCCGGCCCCGCCGCCTGTGCCAGCCGGATGGCAGCGTCATCGGCGGGCGATGAAATGCCGGCGCGGCACTCTGTTGCAACGGGCACGCAACAATGTCCTTCTCCGCATGGCGCTGCTGGCTGGCGGCCTGTTGTTGGGCAGCCGCGGGTATGGCCAGGATTGGCCGGACGCGGCGACGCCCACACAACCGGATTCCGCCGGCACACAATTTCCACGGCTGGCGCCCACCACGACGCGGCCATTCACCACGCTGACGCAGTTCGGGCACGATATCGAAATCTACACCTGGCAGGCGCAGCTCAACTTTCAGAAGACGCTGGCCTCGCGCTGGCAGCTCACGCTTTTTGAACATTTCAATTCCACGCTGCAACAGCAGGGGCGCGGAGACATTTGGAAGGATGATCAATTCGCCGGCGTGCGGCTGTCGCGGCTGCTGTTGCCGGTCTGGCGGCTGGAGGTTGAAACCGACTCGCGCGTCTTCCGCGATGATTTCACCAATCGCGCCGCCACCTCCCGCAACAATGACTTCAGCCTGCACCGCCTGACCGTGCGCCACGAGGTGACGCTGGCGCAACGCCTGCGTCTGACGCCCGGGGTGGGCTACCGCTGGGAGGATTTGCTCAACCGCCGCGAATACGGCCCGCATGTCGAAGCCCGCATCTCGCTGGCCCCGGTTGCCTGGGACGAGTATGTGCATCAATTCGAAGCCGGCGGCCAGCGCGCCGACACGCCCGACCGCCGCAACGAGGATGGGCATCTCACCTACAGCGTGTCGCGCCAGTTCGAGGGCCAGGCCGCCGATTCCCTGTTCGTGCGCTTCAGCCATTTGCGGCGTGAAAATTATTTCGCCGACACCACGCTGCAGGTTGACGGCCTGGACCGCAACCGCCGCAGCCTGGAGAATCGCCTGCAGTACCGCTTTGCCAGCGGTCTGCTGCAGTTGCGCACGGAATTGAGCGAAACCGAGCTCACCGGCACGCGGCGCAGGGTGACGCCGGTGACACTGGCCGGCCGCCTCAGCGGCCGCTTTCACGAGCGCAATTTCGAGTCTTCGCATCAGGGCTTGCTGTTGTGGCAGGGTGACGGCTTTGCCAGCGAGCTCACCTTTGCCTATGCCTCGCGCAACCGCACCTTCGCGATCCCGGATTCACTGCGGGCCAGCCCGTTTCTGCGGCGCTTTCCGCGCCAGGGCTTCGATGCCGAGGATTGGGATCTCGCGCTCGGCCACCGGCTGCTGTGGCGGCTCAGCCGCCGCGACTCGCTGCGCTGGTCTGGGCGCGCCACCCGCACCGCGCACAACACCGCCAATCTCGAAAATCCCGATGACTATGACCGCGTGCAGGTGCAGGCGAATGTGCTGTATGAGCGCCGTTTGCATGCCGGCCTGCGCCTGCGCTGGGAGCTGCGCAGTTATCTCGAACATCAGGTTTATCTCAAGCGCAATCTCTCGGCGGACAACCGCTGGATTCGCATTCTGCAACTGCTGCCGCAACTCGTGATCACGCCGGGGGAGGGCATGACCCTGCACCAGGGCTTTGGCGTGCGCGCCACCTACATCGACTACGACTTTCCGGAGACCGTGGCGCGGCGCCGCAGCCTGGTGTTTCGGGACTTCGTCATCACGGATTCGCTCACCGCCCGCCTCACGCGCGCCACCCAGCTCGGGTTGCAATACAAATTCACCCTGGAAGAACGCGGCATGCTGGACTGGGAGCGCTGGCTGCAAACGCCGCAAACGAGCTTGCATCGGCACTTTGCCTTGCTTACTTTCCGGCACGAGCTGGCGCCGGGCTTTGTCTTCACGCCGAGCGCGAGTTACTACCGAGAAGACGCCTGGACGTTCCGGCGGCGCCGCCCGGGCAGCGGCTATCAACAACAATTCAGCCATGCCCAGGTTATCGTCACGCCGGGCGTGGTGATCAGTTACTGGCGGCCGCCACACACGCTCCTGTTGCTCACCGCCCGCCGGCAGATCAGCCGGCGTCTGCGCGCCAGCCAGCCGCCGGCGCCGGATCAGCACATCGACACGTTCAACCTGACGCTGCAATGGGCCTTGTGAGGCGCAACGCCGGCACAACGTGAGACCGATTCCTCTGCCAAACCCGCGGGCCAGGGATGGCCGTTCGCCATCGCCAGGGAAGGTGCCTGTTTCACGGCGGCCTCGGCGCCGCCTGCGCAACCATGGGATGACGAGAAAGCGACGTTCCCGGGAAACAGTGCAACACAGCCGTTTGCCTTGAACCTCAATCTGGATCACAAACATGGCGCACGCAAAAAGCACCACCTACAACCTGGTGGCCACCAGTGACCAACCGGATTTGATTCATGAGATCGAACGGCTTGCCGACAAGGCCTCGCGGCTCGCCGGTTTTTCCGAGGAGGAGCGTGACAGCCTGGCGATTGCGGTGACGGAGATCGGCAACAATGCCATCAATCATGGCAACAAACGCGATCCCCGCAAGCGGGTGTTCGTCGACATCACCGCGCGCGTTGGTGAAGTGCGGGTGGTGATCCGGGACGAAGGGCCGGGCTTCAATCCCGATCTCCTGAGCAATCCGCTGGACCCCGAGAACCTGCTGCGCGAAAGCGGCCGCGGCGTGTTTATCGTGCGTTCGCTGATGGATGAGGTTTATTTCGATTTCTCACGCGGCGGCACCGAGACCACCCTGATCAAACGCCGCAAAACATGACACCCGGTTGGATAGGCGCGCATGACTCTCTCCTTTTTCGCCCAGCTCATCTATCTGATGTGCGGCGCGGTCTTGTTCCTGCTGGGCTTTCTCATTTTTCGCGAAGACAGCACGCGGCGGCTCAACCGGATCACCGCCATCATGTTGTTTCTCGCCGGCCTGGGCCCGATCCTGGGCGCCTTCGGTTTGCTGCTGCAGCAAGCCGGCTCGCCCGCCGAGGTGGATTTCACTTTTCTTCAGCGCCTGTACATTCTCTGGGAATTCTTCTTCCCCCAGCTCGTCCTGTTCAGCCTGGTGTTTCCGCTCGCACATCCGGTGCTCACTTCCCATCCGCGCCTGCCGGTGTGGTTGTTCGTGCCGCATGCCTTTCATCTGCTGCTGTCGTTTGCGCTGCCCGATCCCTCCCGGCTGCCGGCCCTGCGCCAACTGCTGGGGTTGACGCCGGGCTGGCCGGCGTTGCTGCAGCCGCTCGAGATGCTGCTGGAGGGCATGCTCAGCCTGCTGGCGTGTGCCGCAGCGCATCACGAAACGCATTTCGCCGCGCTCAACATTCTCTATGTGCTGGCCGCCGTCGCCTTCATGCAGCATAGCTACCAGCGCCTGAAAAATCCGCGCGTGCGCGCGCAAACCCGCTGGGTGATGTGGGGCATCCTTGCCAGTCTGGCGCTCTATGCCATCGCCTTCCTGCTGCCCAAGATCTTTCCCTTCCGCGTGGCACCCGAACTGGCCTATGTGCTGGCGATTGCCTGCCTGCTCATCGGCGCCGGGGCCCTGGCCTGGGCCATCATTCGCTATCAATTTCTCGATGTCCGTTTCCTCATTCGCCGCAGCTTCGTCTATTCCGCCACCTCCGGCCTGCTGGTCGGCGCCTATTTGCTGATTTACAACAAAGCCCGCAGCGCGGTGAATTCGGTGCTGGGGCTGAATCTGCCGCTCGTCGAAGTCATTTTCCTGCTGATCGCGATCATCGCTTTTCAACCGCTGCTCAGTCTGATCGAGAGCCTGGTGGAACGCTGGCTGTTCAGCGCCACCCCCGATTATCAGCATTTCCTGCAGCGCCTCAGCCGCGATTTGCTGAGCGTGATGAATCCCGGACAGTTGCAGGAGAAAATCACGCACGCGCTGCGCCAGGCGCTGGGCGCGGAGAGTGTCCACCTTCTTCTGGAGGATGAACAGCAGCAGGCCTTCACCACCATCATTGCCACCAACGGCCGGTCGGAGGAAACGCACAGCGAGGTCAGCCCCACCGAAGTGCGTTTCCACAGAGAGGGCCAGTTCGTGCCGCTGCTGGCGCGCATGGAATCGCCGGTTTATGCCGACGACCTGCAGCCGCAGATCAGCGACGCGCACGAAAAAGAGGCACTCACCCGGCTGCGCTCCCGGCTGCTGCTGCCGCTCGTGCGGCATGGCGAACTGGTGGGCATCCTCTCGGTGGGCGCCAAGCCCTCGCGGCAGCCGTTTTCGTATGAAGACATGACGCTGCTCACCCTGCTCTCCAACCAGGCCACCATTGCCATTGAGAACGCCCGTCTCTATCAGGAGAAATTGCAAAAGCAGCGCCTCGATGAAGAGCTGAATGTGGCGCGCGAGATTCAGCGCCTGCTGCTGCCGCGCCAGATGCCGGCCTCCCCGCACTTCGACCTTGCCGCCATCAACCTGCCCTCGCTCGAGGTCGGCGGCGACTTGTATGATTTCGTCACGCTGCCCGGCGACGCCATCGGCGTGGCGATCGGCGATGTCGCGGGCAAGGGCGTGCCCGGTGCGATTTTGATGGCGAACTTGCTGGCGGTCTTTCGCGCCACCGCCGGCCGCAGTCTGCATCCCCGCGAAGTGGTGGCAAACTTGAATGCCCAGATCACGCGCACCACCACCCCCGAGAAATATGCCACGTTCTGCTATGCTGTGCTTTTGCCGGCGGAGAACCGCCTCGCCTACACCAATGCCGGGCACAATTACCCGGTGCTGATGCGGCGCGACGGCCTGCTGGTGGAACTCTGCCACTCGGATTTGATCGTGGGGGTGTGCGAAGAGGCCGGTTATCATGAGCACCGGATGACACTGGCGGCCGGCGATGCCCTGGTCTTCTACACCGATGGCGTCACCGAAGCGGTGAATCAAGGCCTGCAGGAATTCGGCAAGGAACGCCTGTTCGAGGTGATCAAGGCCGGCCGCCAGGATTCCGCCGAGGGTCTGCGCAACCGCATCTATGAAGCGGTATTGCAATTCACCGGCGATATGCCGCAATCCGACGACCTGACCCTGGTGGTGGTGCGGGTGAAATGAGGGCGTAACCGCCTGTTCAGAGGATCTGAATTTTGCATGCTGGCATGCTGCTTTCTGGAAGAAATAAGGTGTTCACAAAGCTCCGTCAGTTATTCCGTCCGAAGTCATGCAAGACCTTTCTCGAATGTGGCGAAGCCCTGATTGCGAAATTCGCCCGTTTGCCGAAGGCGTCACGGCTTCTCTCCCACGAAAATGGACTCCCACGAAACGGCTGTTTCCGCGGGATTTCTGCTTTCGATGGCAGATTGTTCGTGTTTGATCCTGAGACTGAGGGTTGAATTTCTGTTGCGCTGCCTGAATTCTGCATGCTGGCCTGCTGTTGTCCGGAAGAAGTGGCGTGTGTGCAGTGCACCCCCGCCGGAGTTGACCGCACGTTTGTCTGTAAAATTTTTTATGCCCACCCCGGGGTGGGTGGGCGTCGCAATCAAATCGGCGTTTCCCGCTGATGGGATAAAGCCAGGCGCAAAATTCAGGTGGTGACATTGGACATCTTGTCTGCATGCCGGCTGACAACTGCGCGCCGGCGTTCTCGAGGAATGTTTGGCCGTTCAAGGAAAGCCGCTGCCCGGCCGGCTTTCGCGAATGATCAAATTTTTGCCTGGCAAATTTGTTTGAGAAACAAACCCAAAATTCGCATCGCTTGCGGATGCCCGGGGGCGCTCCTGCAAACGATGCTGCCAACGTCATTGCCCGAGCATGAGATCCAAAACCACAATGCGTCGTGATTATGCCGCCAAATTTGCCAGCTTTGCCGGCAAAACGCTTTATGAAAAACTGCCGCCACACCAGCAGGAATTTCTGCGGCGCCTGGCGTTTGCGCTGCGCTTCACCTTTCAGGAATTCCGCCAGGTGGTGGCCGCCTGTCGTGATCTCAGCCTGTGGGGTGAAGGGGATTTGGAATCCTGGTGGCGGCAGCGCGCGGCTGCCTCCGCCGGAAATGACAGACGGCACAAGCAGCGGTTGCTGGCGGAACTGCAGGTCGAGCTGAACGCGCTGCGGCGGGCGCCCAAGACCTACCCGCTCGTTCCCCTGACCCGGCCCAAGCAGCGCGAGAAAAACCTGATCACGGTGAGGGATTCCGACAAGAACATCTTTGGCATGTGCCCGGTGGCCTCGGAAAAAACCGTGTGCTGCAACCTGCGCACGATCGATGTGGTGGAGAATTGTATTTTTGGGTGCTCCTATTGTTCGATTCAAACCTTCTACAGTGCCGAGATCGTGTTCGACGCGCGCTTTGCCGAGAAACTCGCGGCGCTTGAACTGCAGCCGGACCGCTTTTATCACATCGGCACCGGCCAGTCGTCTGACTCGCTGGCGTGGGGCAATCGCCATGGCATTCTCGATGCCTTGTGCCGCTTTGCCGCGGCTCATCCCAATATTTTGCTGGAGCTGAAAACCAAGTCCGACAATGTCCGTTACTTTCTTGAACGGGAAGTGCCGGCCAACGTGGTCATCAGTTGGTCGCTGAACACGCCAATCATCATTGCCAACGAGGAACATTTCACGGCGAGTCTGGAAAAACGGCTGGCCGCCGCGCGCCAGGTGGCTGACCGCGGCCTGGGTGTGGCGTTTCATTTTCATCCGATGGTGTATTACGACAAGTGGCAGGAGGATTATCCGGCGGTCGCGGCAGAGCTGCAGCAGCGTTTTGATCCCTCGGAGGTGCGCTTCCTCTCCTTCGGCTCGGTGACACTGATCAAACCGGTGCTGCACAAGATTCGGGAGCTGGGCTACGCCACCAAAATTTCACAAATGGAAATGGTGCCCGACCCGCACGGCAAGCTCACCTATCCCGATGAAATCAAAGTGATGATGTTTCGCAGAATGTATGAGGCCTTTGCGCCCTGGCATGGCGTGGTGTTTTTTTATCTGTGCATGGAAAAAGCGGAGATTTGGCGGCAGACTTTCGGCTATGTTTATCCGGACAACGAGACGTTCGAGGCGGAATTTGGGCGGCGCACACGACGGTGACAACCCGCCCTGGCCGGGCGTGCCTGACGTTCCGGCATGAACCACAGTCCTTTCATTGTCATTCACGGAGAACGACGAATGCCCCCGCGCGAGCTGTTGATCGAATACTGCGAAGACGAGTTCACCGATTATCTGGTGTATCAAAAGCTGGCGCAGCGGGAGAACCAAACGGAGCGCCGCCAACTGCTGCTGGCGTTGTCGCGGCAGGAGCAGGAACATTATGAATTTTGGCGGGACGTTCTCGACGGCCATGTGCCGCGTCCGCGCCGTCTGGTGCTGCATTTCATCGTGGCGCTGCGTTACCTTTTCGGGCTGACCTTTGCCATCAAGTTTCTCGAGCGTCATGAAAAGCAAGTGATTGAAGAATACCGCCGCGTGCGCCCCCTGTTCGAAGGGCAGGCTGGCGCCCGCTTGGAACGAATGATCGCCGACGAAGAGCAGCATGAAAACTTTTTCATCGGGCAGATCAACGAAAGCGTGGTGAAATATCTGGGGTTCATCGTGCTCGGTTTGGCCGATGCCATCATCGAGATCACCGGCGTGCATGCCGGTTTCCTCGGGGTCACCAGCTCCACCACCATGGCCGGGGTTGCCGGTTTGATCGTGGGCTTTGCCGCCGCGATTTCAATGGCCACGGCCGCTTATCTGCAGGCCAAGCAGGGGTCGGAGCGCAATCCGCTGGTCTCCGCGCTGCTCACCGGCTTTTCCTATCTGCTGGCAGTGGTCTTTTTGGCGCTGCCCTACTTTCTCACCGCGCGCATGCTGCTTGCGTTTCTCGTCTCCCTGGGGATGGCCATGCTGCTCACCGCCTATTTCACCTTTTATTCGGCCGTCTTGTTCGACCGTCACTTCGGCCGCGAGTTTGTCGAAAGCACGCTGCTGACGTTTGGCACGGCGATCGCCACCTACTTTTTTGGCGAATTTCTTGGCCGGGTTTTCGGCCTGCCACATTATGCTTCCTGAGACTGCGGCGGGAAGCTATCCGAAGGCGGATCAATGGCCGTTTCGGCGGTGTTTTCGGGGGGCAGGCCGCCGGAACCGCCACGTTTTGCGCAGGGCGAATAGACGGCCGGCGTGCGTCAAAACAGGACTTGATCAAGCGGCCATCGCGTGATTTTTCGGCAACGGAGCCGGCACGGCGTCTGCTCCGGGAGGGACGCAAAAATGAAATCCCGTTGTCTGTCATGTCCCCCTGGCCGCATGCAGTGACTGCGACGACTCGCGACTTCGGGCCGGCGCGGCCGCACGCGGGCGGCGATTGCATGCGCGCTTTGCCGTGCCACCCGCGGAATCGCAGCTTGCTTTTCTCCCATTCTCTCTTAAATTTCAAATTGCAAAAAACAGGAAACCGGAGCATCAGGCAACAGTGTTTGTGATCCCATGAAAGCCTCTGTTCGCGTACGATTCGCCCCGAGCCCCACGGGGCATTTGCATATCGGCAATGCCCGCACCGCAATTTTGAACTGGCTCTATGCCCGGCACAGCGGCGGCAGTTTCATTCTGCGCATCGAAGACACCGATGCCGAACGTTCCACCCGCGAATCGGAAAACTCCATCTATGAAGACCTGCGCTGGCTCGGCCTGGACTGGGACGAGGGCCCGGAGACTGGCGGCGCGTTCGGGCCCTACCGGCAATCGGAGCGGCTGGCGCTTTATCAAGAGTATGCCGGCCAGCTCCTCGCCGCACAAAAGGCCTACTACTGTTTTTGCCGCGAAGAGGAACTCGAAGCCGAACGCGAGGCCATCAAAAGCGAGGGCGGCCAGTATCGCTACAGCGGTAAGTGCCGCCTGCTGACGCCGGCGCAACAGCAGGCGTTGCGCGAGCGCGGCATGGTCCCGGCCATCCGCTTTCACGTGCCGGCGCGGGCGTTTTCCTTCGTGGATTTGGCGCGCGGCGAACTGCATTTTCCCGCCAATGCCTTCGGCGATTTTGTCATCGTGCGCTCCGGCGGCCTGCCGACCTACAATTTCGCCTGCGTGGTCGATGATCACCTCATGCAAATCTCGCATGTCATTCGTGGCGATGATCACGTCATCAACACCCCCAAGCAGATGGCGCTCTACGAAGCCTTTGGCTGGAGTGCGCCGCAGTTCTGTCACATCCCCATGATTCTCGGGGAGGATCGCAGCCGCCTCTCCAAGCGGCACGGCGCCACCTCGCTCGATCAGTTCGCCGCCAAGGGCTACCTGCCCCAGGCGCTGATCAACTTTCTCAGCCTGCTGAGCTGGTCTTCACCCTCCGGCGAGGAAATTCTTTCGATTGAGCAGTTGGTGCGGGAATTCGATTTCAGCCGTCTCAACAAATCTCCGGCGGTATTCGACACCGTGAAGCTGAACTGGATGAACGGTGTTTATCTGCGCAGACTCACGCCGGAGCAGTTGCTCCAGGCCAGTATTCCGTTTCTGCAAAAGGCCGGCTTCAAACTGCCCGCCAGCGAGGTGCTGCAGCGCATGCTGGCGTTGATTCAGGAGAGTCTGGAATATCTCGCGCAGGTGGTGGAAAAGCTGGAATTCTTTTTTGTCGAGCGCGTGCGCATCACCGAAGGCCAGGCGATTGCCCTGACGCAGACCGAAGCCTCGGAGAAGGTTTACTGGTCTTTCCTGCGCCAGCTCGAGCTGCAGGAAACCCTCACCGCCGAAGCGTTTCGCAAGATGATGAAAGTGGTCAACAAAGAGACCGGCGTGATGGGCAAGGATTTGTGGATGCCGATCCGCGTGGCGCTCACCGGCAACCTGCACGGCCCGGACCTGGCGACCATCGTCGAGATTCTCGGCAAACAGGAAGTGCGCCGGCGCATTCTGCAGTTGGTGGAGTGAAGCGGCTGATCCGGCGCAAGGCTGCAGCCTGTGCGGCGGAACACCCGGGCAAAGCCGCGGTGTTGACGTGCCAAAAAACGCGACAAGTAACTGGGACCCGTGACCGGAACGGCTCTGCAATCCCTCTTTCCTCATCCGCCGGTGTTGCTCGGCATGGTGCATCTCCCCGGCCTGCCGGGCAGCCCGCATGCCGTGGCTTTCGATGAAGCGATCGCGGCGGCGCTGCAGGATGCGAAGACGCTGCAGAATTGCGGCTTCTCCGGCATTCTCTGCGAAAACCTCGGCGATTTCCCCTATTACCCCGATCAAGTGCCGACTGAAACGGTGGCCGCGATGGCGATCATCGCGGATCGCATCAAGGCGTGCTGCAGCCTGCCGGTGGGGGTGAATGTGCTGCGCAATGACGCGCTCGCAGCCCTGGCAATTGCCACGGCTGCGCGGTTGCAGTTCATTCGAGTCAATGTGCTGGCCGGGACCGCAGTGACCGATCAGGGCGTGCTCACCGGCAAGGCGCATTTGTTGATGCGTGAGCGCCGGCGACTGGGCGCGCCGCACGTCCAAATCTATGCGGACATTCGCGTCAAGCATGCCGCACCGCTGGTGGCGCGCGAGCTGGCGCAGGAAGTCGAAGAGTTCTACGACCGCGCGGGTTGTGAGGCGCTGATTGTTTCCGGCACCGGCAGCGGCAAGGAAGTGGACATTGAATTTCTGCGGGCGGTCAGACAGGCGGCCGGCCAGCGACCGGTGTTGATCGGCAGCGGCCTGCATGCCGGCAACGCGGTTGCGCTGCTTCGCTTTGCTGACGGCGCGATCGTGGGCAGCTCGATCAAAGTGGGCGGGCAGATTCATCAACGCATCGATCCTCAGCGCGCGGCGGCTTTGGTGCAGGCCTGCCATCGGGCAGTCCCATAAACTGGCTCCCTGTTGATTTGTGTGAATGCAGCATGGCAGGACTCAGACTGCGGGCTCTGCACGAGCGTGCGTGATGAGCCAACCGCCTGCATGCCGAGTCATGTTTTCTCTCACGAAATGGTTCGCCGTGATTTTCAGGGGTGTGTGGTTTCGTGGTAGGTTTGCGGTGCTGCCGCGTTCCATGTGCAAGGCACACCCCGCCGGCCGTGTTGATCAAATGACTTCCGTCCCGCCACGATGAATTATCCCCACCGTTCGGCATAGAACGCGGGTATTCCATTTTCCCCCGACCGGCGCACGAATCGCCCGGTCGTTGATGATCCCTCCCACAAAGCTCGCAGGAAACCCTGATCATCGGTGCCGGCCTCGATGCATTTCGCCCGCAATTCACGCGCGCCTCGCAAGGCCATCCCAGGCTTCGCAAAACAGCATATCACCTGGTTCGAGCCGGGCGCTTCCGGATAGCGTGAGCGCGGCCGTGGTGCTTGGCTTTATCTCAACGCCCAAGGCACGCCAGGGCTGACTTGTGTGGTGGTGCCGGATAAAAAGTTTCGCGACGGTTTTGCTGTTGGCGAGTGACGCCTCAATCGCCGCACCATGCGAGAGGGATTTGTCGCTTGGGATGGGGGCGATGCCGCGCAGAAGGGCACTGCAGGGGAGAGAGAAAATTGTTCAAAAAGATTTTTGATTTTCGATCGGGGAGGGTTGCTTGAACAACGTGTGCCGTTTGTTCGCGAGAGTTGCCAGGATCGTGTGTAACGTGAACTCTTCTTCATTGGTCATGAGATCGGCGAACTCGCTCAACTGGCGCGCGCTTGCCCGCAACGCCTCGGTAACATTCGCACGATTCGTCATCAAAATATCGAGCATCATCGTCGTGTTGCTGGCGGCCAGCCGCGAGGTGTCCTGAAAGCCGCTTGCCGCCAAAGTGAAGAGCAAATCCTCGTCGCGTGCCTGTTCGTTGGCAACCCGCATCAAAGCGGCCGCCAGGAGATAGGGCAAATGACTGGTGGTCGCCAGAATTCGATCATGCCGTTCCGCCTCCACAATGAGCGGACGTGCCCCGGTGCGTTGCACCAGCCTTTGCGCATGCGCGAGCGTCGCGGCCGAAGTGCGCGCCAGGGGTGACAAGGCGAAGACCGCGTTTTGAAATAATTTTGCATCCGCCGAAGCAAACCCCGCTGTTTCTTTGCCGCACAGGGGATGCCCGCCAATAACCTGAAGATGCGCCGGCAGTCCGTTCATTGCTTGCACGATGTCGCGTTTCGTTGAGCCCAGGTCCATCACCAGCGCGCCGGCCCGCGCCAGTGCGCCCACACGCGGTAACAGTTCGATGATGGTTCGCACCGGCGTGGCCAGAATGATGACATCGGCTTGCGTGACCGCGCCCAAATCCGGCACGGCCTCGAGGCCGCGCGCGCGGGCATGCGCACACGTCTTTGGATTGTGATCCACCGCCAGGATCCTTTGACCGACCTGGCGTTCACGCAACGCCAACGCCAGCGAACCGCCCATCAACCCGATGCCAACGATGGCGATGACCTGCTGCTCAAACGCATCTTCCGTCATTCCTCTACCCCTGTTACACACTGCGTTCAACCGCCTGCGCCACGCGCCGCACCTGCTCCAGCAGGCGCGCAAAATTTTCCGGCTTGAGCGATTGCGCCCCGTCGCTCAAAGCCCGTGCGGGATCGTGATGCACTTCGACCAGCAAACCATCCGCGCCCGCCGCAATCGCGGCGCGCGCAATGGGCGTCACCAACTCCCAGTGGCCGGTGCCGTGACTGGGATCGGCGATGACCGGCAAATGCGTGAGTGATTTGAGCACCGGGAGCGCATTGACATCAAACGTGTTGCGCGTGGCAGTTTCAAAGGTGCGAATGCCGCGTTCGCACAGGAGCACGCGTGTGTTGCCGTGCGACAGAATATACTCCGCCGCCATCAACAACTCCTCAATGGTGGACATCAAACCGCGTTTGAGCAGGACCGGTTTTTGAATTTCGCCCACGGCGTGCAGGAGGGCATAATTTTGCATATTGCGCGCACCGATTTGCAAAATATCGGCGTACTGCGCCACGAGCGTCACCTCTGGCGGCGACATCACCTCCGTGATGATGGGGAGATGAAATGCCTCGCGCGCTTCCTGCAGGAGTTCCAGCCCCTTGAGTCCCAGACCTTGAAAGGCGTAGGGTGAAGTGCGCGGTTTGAAAGCGCCCCCGCGCAAAATGTGTGCGCCCGCCTGCTTCACCGCCGCCGCCGTCTCCAGCAATTGCTCACGCGACTCGACGGAACAAGGGCCCGCCATCACAATGATTTGCCTGTCCCCGATGGCCAGGCCATTGATCTTGACAATGGAATCGTCCGGGTGAAAATCGCGCGAAGCGAGTTTGAACGGATGCAGGATGCGCACGGCGCGTTCCACTCCCTCCAGCAACTCAAAAGATTCCGGCTCAATCGGACGCTCATCGCCAATGACACCGATGATGGTGCGCTCTTCGCCCTGCGAGAGGTGGGCCCGGTAGCCCAGTGTTGCGATGTGGCGTACCACGCGTTGGATTTGTTCGTGCGTCGCATGATGCTTCATGACAATTACCATAAATGGTTTTTCCTCCTTTACCCGGCGGGATATGAACCCAGTACTTTGAGAAAGGAACTTTTGCTCAACAAGTTCACGAGGGCGTCGCGGCATGGGGGATCGCTCCAATGTCCTTCAAAGTCGAGATAAAAGACGTAATGCCAGGGCACCCGGCGATCGGGGCGCGATTCGATTTTGGTGAGACTGATGCCGCGGGAAGCAAACTCCCCCAAACAATTGTAGAGCGCGCCCGGGAGGTGACGGGTGGCAAAGACGATGGAAGTTTTCGATTTCTCGGCGCGCGGCGGTTCATCCGGTGCGATGACGAAAAAGCGCGTGAGGTTGTGGGATAAATCCTGGACGTTGCGCGCAAGAACCTCCAGGCCGTACAACCGTGCCGCGGTCTCGCTCGCAATCACCGCTGCCTCTTTGTGCGGGGTCCGGGCCAATTGTTTCGCCGCGCCCGCGGTATCGTAGGCGACAACCGCTTCCCAATGATGTTCGGCAATAAAACGTTCACATTGAGCAAGGGCCTGGGGGTGTGAATGCACCCGTCGAATATCCGCGAGAGTGGTCCCGTTGTTTGCCAAAAGTGCGTGCCGCACGCGAAAGATGACTTCGCGCGCAATTTTGAGATCATGATCCAGCAAGAGATCATAAGACTGGGTGATCGCGCCCGCCGTCGAATTCTCGATCGGCAACATTCCGAGCTCGGCCACGCCGGTCTCCACCGCCTGAAAAATTTCATTGAAAGAGGTGCACGCCCGTGTGGGCGTCTCCGGCCCAAAGGTTTCAAAGATGGCTTCCTGGGAATACGCACCGTTCTCACCCTGAAAAGCAATCATCGTGTTTGTTCCTCGACCCAATCGGAGCGCAAATGTTTTGCCTCGCGCAGGTAAATGTGTCGCAGATCGCTGATCGTCCGCTCCGTTTCGCAGTGCATCATCACCCGAATGCAGCGCGGCACATCTTGCGCGATCCGCGGAGCCTGTGTGTCAAGCAAAGCCACGCAGGTCCACCCCAGCTCACGTGCGGCGCGTGCCGGGAAAGCTGCGTCCAAATCCGGCGTCATGGTGAACCAAACGCTGACAATGTCCGCGACCGTGAGTTGATTGGCTTGAACGATGGCAAGCAGAAGTTCGCGGGTGGCATCCAGGATGGCTTCGCAGGTATTGGCGTTGGCAGTAGTCGCACCACGAATGGCACGAATGGGCATGGCACTCCTTCTGAACACAATAATTCAGTCTGTTTTCATTTCAGGGTGGGCTTGTTCCCCGTCAGACAAGCCGCGTTCTTGCACGTGGGAAAACCGGCAGCGCGCAAATCGGTCACGGGAATCCTTCCTGAGCAGGAACGAAAAAACGGTTCTGCAGTGACCGCTGTTGGTAAATGCATGGTGATGAGGCCAGAAGGCATTTGATCAGATCGCCCGGGAACGTATGCTTTGCATTTTGGAATTCGTGCTGCAGTAAGACCCCCAAAAAATTTGAGCAAGCCATTTTGGGTGAAAAACACTGCCTCTTCCGGACAGGAGATGAACGTTCTCAAAAGGAAATTTTTTTATAAAAAAATGGGAGAAAAGCATGATTCATCTATCAAAGGGTTACCTCAAAAAGCGTTCTCTTGCAATGCCTGTGGTCTGAGTCCGTCACTCGTAACCCATAAAAAAACCGAAAAAGCTTCCATGTTTTCAGCTTGTAATGCATAAAAATAGTAATATTCGTTTATAAATTCAATCACTTTGCATTTGTTAAGAGATTTCTCATAGTTAAATCAAGCAATGTGGCTTTAGACCATTTTGATCTCTGGACAAATAATCACCTTTTAAAAACATCTCCATAAGGCGGAAAAATTTTCCACCTGCTATTGTGAGTGAGATTGACTGGGTTCCTCTGTCTGCTTTTTTGTGCCAGCATGTTAGAAACGGACGATAACTTATAAAAATAACGGTATCGCGATATTTTTCTTGTAGAATGTCAATTTTTTAGCATTATAATTTTCATCATTATGGCTTTGAAAGCAAAAATTAAAATTACACCTTGTGATCAGCAAGCTCTAACCGTCATTTTGATTGGTCTGATTTTGCCTGAAAAACCTTTAAAAAAATTGAAGCCTTATAGAATTTGTCAATTTGTCATACAAGCTGCCAACAATCCTCTTGACATTTAAGATGAGAATTATAAATTGGAGCCAACTTTTAGCACTCATATGAAATGAGTGCTAACAAGTTCGACGAGAAAGTACCGTTCTATTCGGACCTTTTACCTTTCAAGGAGGCAAAGTTATGAATATTAAACCACTGGCTGATCGCGTGGTGATCAAGCCAATTGAGCAGGAAGAGAAGAAAGTCGGCGGTATCATCATTCCCGACACGGCGAAAGAGAAGCCAATGCAAGGAGAGGTAGTGGCTGTTGGACCGGGTAAAATCTCGGATTCGGGCCAGAAGATGGCGATGGAAGTGAAGAAGGGCGACAAGGTTCTGTATGGGAAATACTCCGGCACGGAAGTGACGGTGGATGGTACGGACTATCTGATCATGCGTGAAAGCGACATCCTGGCCATTTTGTAATTTGCTGCAGGAAACTTACGAACTTTGAGATCAAGGAGAACTCGGACTATGGCAAAGATCATCACATACAGCATGGATGCGCGTGCAGCGCTCAAGCGTGGCGTGGACGCGCTCGCCAATGCGGTGAAAGTCACCCTGGGCCCCAAGGGTCGCAACGTTGTCATCGACAAGAAATTCGGCTCACCGACCGTCACCAAAGACGGCGTCACTGTGGCCAAGGAAATCGAGCTGGAAGACCCCATGGAGAACATGGGCGCCCAAATGGTGAAGGAAGTTGCCTCCAAGACCAGTGACAACGCCGGTGATGGCACCACCACCGCCACCGTGCTGGCGCAGGCGATTTTCTCGGAAGGCTTGAAGAACGTCACTGCCGGCGCCAGTCCGATGCACCTGAAGCGCGGCATCGAACAGGCTGTGAAAACGGTGATCGAGGAAGTGAAGAAGATCAGCAAGCCCGTGCCGGGCAAAACCGAAATTGCGCAGGTCGGTGCCATTTCCGCAAACAATGACAAATCCATCGGCGATTTGATCGCGGATGCGATGGAGAAGGTCGGCAAAGACGGCGTGATTACGGTGGAGGAAGCCAAATCCACCGAAACCGAGCTGAAGGTGGTGGAGGGCATGCAGTTCGACCGCGGCTACATCTCCCCGTATTTCGTCACCGATCCCGAGAACATGGAGGCGGTGCTCGAAGATGCGATGATCTTGATCCACGACAAGAAGATCAGCGCGATGAAAGACCTGCTGCCGATTCTGGAGAAGACGGCGCAAATGGGCCGGCCGCTGTTGATCATCGCGGAAGAGGTGGAAGGTGAGGCGCTGGCGACCCTGGTGGTGAACAAGCTGCGCGGCACGCTCAAAGTCGCGGCGGTGAAGGCGCCGGGCTTCGGCGATCGCCGCAAGGCCATGTTGGAAGACATCGCGGTGTTGACTGGCGGCCGGGTGATTTCCGAGGAAGCCGGCTTCAAGCTGGAGAACACCACGCTCTCCGATCTCGGTCGCGCCAAGAAGGTCACCATCGACAAGGACAACACCACCATCGTAGAGGGTGCCGGCAAGACCGAAGATATCAAGGGTCGGATCAACCAGATCAAGAAGCAGATTGAAGTCACCACTTCCGATTATGACAGGGAGAAGCTGCAGGAGCGCCTGGCCAAGCTCGCGGGTGGCGTCGCGGTGTTGCGTGTCGGTGCGGCTACCGAAGTCGAAATGAAGGAGAAGAAGGCGCGCGTGGAGGATGCGCTGCACGCCACCCGCGCGGCAGTCGAGGAAGGCATCGTGCCGGGCGGTGGTGTGGCCCTGGTGCGGGCGATCCCCGCGCTCGAGAAGCTCAAACTCGACAACGCGGATGAGCAAACCGGCGTCAACATCGTCAAGCGTGCCATCGAAGAGCCGATCCGCCAGATCGCTGAAAACGCCGGCTGGGAAGGTTCGATCGTGGTGCAACGCGTGAAGGAGAGCAAGGACGTCAATTTCGGCTTCGATGCTGACAGCGAGCAGTTCACTGATTTGTTCAAGGCGGGTGTGATTGACCCCACCAAAGTGGTGCGCACCGCCCTGGAGAACGCCGCTTCTGTCGCCGGCTTGTTGTTGATGACCGAAGCCACAGTCGTCGAGAAGCCCGAAAAGGAGAAAACCCCGCCGGTGCCTGCGGGTGGCATGGGCGGCGGCATGTATTGATCCCCTGCAGCCCTGCGCCTGCCGGTCAATACCACCCGAAAACAAAAGCCGGTCTCTCTCACGAGAGCCGGCTTTTTTGTTGCAGAGGCAGACCCCGGCATAAAAACACTGCATCATTGTTCCGCCACGGCCGGGTCGTGGCTTTTAAGCGCCCTGCTGTGAAGTTCAAGGCCGGACATGAGCCGTTGCAAATCTCAGAGGGGAAACTGGCATCCCCAGCAGCAGGCCCAGCGCCGTTGTCGGTTCTCCCGCGAGCAGCAGTCACTCCGCACGCACGCCCTTCTTCCCCCGCATGATCGAGTCAATCCTGAAAATCTTGCCCAACATGGCCTTCAAGTCAGCAGCGCCAGCGCGCGCGTCACGATGTTTTCCACGGTGAAACCGTAGGCTTTCATGACCGCCGCCACCGGCGCCGAAGCACCATAGCGGTGGTCAATGGTGACCGTGCTGCCGTGCGGTCCGATATATTTGTGCCAACCGAGGCTGATGCCGCTTTCAACTGCCAGGCGTGCCGTCGCCTCCGGCGGCAGCACCTCCTCACGATAGCTTTGCGGCTGCGCTTCGAACAGCTCCCATGAGGGCATGCTGATCACCCGCACTGCCAGGCCGCGTTCATTCAGTTGTTGCGCCGCCTGCCAGGTGGGCCAGACTTCGCTGCCCGAAGCGATCAGGATAATTCGCGGCGTGCCGATTTTCGACTCCCACAAAATATAGGCTCCGCGCTGCAGGCCGGCGGCGGCGGAGCAGCGCGAACGGTCGAGCGTGGGCACGTCCTGGCGGGTGAGGGCGAGGGCGACCGGTCCTTCGCGGTGCCGAATCGCGAAGCGCCAGGCCTCGGCGGTTTCATTGGCATCACACGGCCGCAGGAAGATCAGTTTCGGAATGGCGCGCAACGCGGCAAAATGCTCGATGGGTTGATGCGTGGGACCGTCTTCGCCCAGGCCGATGCTGTCATGTGTGAAGACATAGATTACCGGCAGCTCGCTGAGGGCCGCCAGACGAATGGCGGGGCGCATGTAGTCGGAGAATACCAGAAATGTGCCGGCATACGGCCGCAGACCCCCGTGCAGGGCAATGCCGTTACAGATGCTGCCCATGGCATGCTCGCGCACGCCAAAGCGCAGATTGCGGCCGGTGCGATGCTCGGGGCCAAAATCTTTTTCCTGAGTGATCAGAGTTTTGGTGCTGGGCGCGAGGTCCGCCGAGCCGCCCAGCAATTCCGGCAGGCGGGCGGCAATGGCATTCAGCACTTTGCCGCTCGCCACCCGTGTGGCCATGCCTTTGGCGTCCGCCGGAAAAATTGGAATGTCCTGGTCCCAGCCGGCAGGCAACTCGCCGGCCATCACGCGCTTGAAGCGCGCCGCCAACTCGGGAAAGGCCTGTTCATACGCCGCAAATTTCTGCCGCCACGCCTCTTCCGCCTCCCGGCCGCGGGCCAAAGCTTTGCGAAAGTGCTGCACCGCGGCCTCGGGCAAATGAAAGGCCTCATTCTCCGGCCAGCCATAAGCACGCTTGGTGAGCACCACTTCCTCCCTGCCCAGCGGTTCCCCGTGCACGGCGGCAGTGTCCTGTTTGTTGGGACTGCCATAGCCGATGTGGGTGCGTACGATGATCAGCGAGGGCTGGTCGGTGTGTGCGCGCGCCCCTGCCAGGGCTTTTTCAAGCGCAGTCAGGTCATTGCCATCCGTCACGGTCTGCACGTGCCAGCCATAGGCGGCAAAACGCAGGGCACGATCTTCCGTGAAAGTGAGGTCGGTGCTGCCCTCGATCGAGATGCGGTTGTCATCGTAGAGATAGATCAGTTTGCCCAGGCGCAGGTGGCCTGCCAGGGACGCCGCCTCCGCAGCCACGCCTTCCATCAGGTCGCCGTCGCTGACAAGGGCATAGGTGTAGTGATTCACGATTTCGAAGCCGGGACGATTGAACACGGCGGCAAGATGGGCTTCGGCAATCGCCATGCCCACGCCATTACCAAAGCCCTGGCCCAGTGGCCCAGTGGTAGTTTCAACGCCGGGCGTAAGACCGTGCTCAGGATGGCCGGGCGTTTTGCTGCCGAGCTGCCGGAAATTTTGCAGGTCGCTGAGCGACACGTCATAGCCGGTGAGATGCAGCAGGCTGTAGAGCAGCATCGAGCCGTGGCCCGCCGAGAGGACAAAGCGGTCACGATCAGGCCAGTGAGGATTGGCGGGGTTGTGCTTGAGGAAACGATCCCACAGCACATAGGCCATGGTGGCAGCGCCCATGGGCAGTCCGGGATGGCCGCTGTTGGCCTTCTGAATCGCGTCAATCGCGAGGGTGCGAATGGTATTGATACAGAGCAGATCGAGCGGGGAAGGATCAGCCATTTCGGTGTCTTTCTCTTTTGGGAAGTGGAGGCGCGGATGCAAATTCTCAAAAAATTGGCGGGAAAATACAAAGCCGCGCTGCCAGATGCAAGCAAAGCCTCTTCGCCACAGCGTCGCGCTCGCCGGGCGGGCTCTGCGCGGGCTTGCCGCCTCGCTTGTCCTGCCGTCACGTCCAACAAATGAAAGGGGGGAGCAAGTGGAGCAGGAAAAGGGTACAGCCAAAGCAGGCCTGTTGCGCGCCGCGCGGCACAAGCGGGCGCCGAAGGCACGGGCTTGGGCACCGGCTGTAACCTGGCGACGGACGAACGCCCCACCGAATCAATTCTGCCGCCAAGAGCAGTCCATTGCGACTGCAACTCATGCAGGAAGTGCGGGACCGGTTTCTGCCCTGCCGTTCCAACACTCACTGACTGCTGCATCGGGGCGCCGCGCTCCGGGATTACTGCCGAGGCGTCAAGTTTTCCCTCCCATGAAAATGGACTCCCACGCAATGGCTTTTTCCCTGGGAGTTCTGCTTTCGTGGTAGGATTTGGGGGGGTGATCTTGACATCGAGGGTTGACTCTCTGCCGTGCTATGAAGGGGTGCAAATTTGATCGCGGCTCTTGTGGTGCGATAAACAATGTGTAAACTCACTATTGCTTTACGATGAAGCAGGCAAACGCCCGAAAAAATTCTTGACTCTCGCAGAGAAACCCCTATCTTTTTGCCGGTATGGAAGCGAGGTGTAGTTTTATGAGAAGAGTGTCAGGGTTCATTTTGCTGGTGTTGACTTGCAGCGCGGCGGCGGTGCTTGCCGGATCTGTGGTGTCGGAATTTCGCGGCGAGCCGGCGCGCAACAAAGTCACGCTGAAATGGACCTCGGAAGCCGAGATCAATCTGAAGGGCTTCGAAATTGAACGCGGGTTGGACGACAAGACCTTTGAGCGCATCGCCGTGGTGGAAGCCAAAGGCAGCGCGACCACTAAGACTGATTATGTCTACGAAGACAACACCGTGTTCAAATCGAGTTTGCGTGTTTACTACTATCGTTTGAAAATCGTCGATCGCGACGGCAGCTTCACCTATTCCAACACCATCAGTGTCAATCCCACCATCTCCAGCGCGCGTGCGACCTGGGGCAGCATCAAGGCGATGTTCCGCTGAGAGAGCTTGCGATCTTCGCAGTGCAAGTCCCGGTGAGAAAGCAGTCATTCAAAAAACCGCCGGGGCAGTGGATTTCGCAGGTCGCTCGGCATTTGCCAGTTTCACAAAAGGCCATGTTCTCATGGCCTTTGTTGTTTGAAGTAGTTCCCACCTCCCTCCCACCGGCAAGATTTCCCCAAGACGATCCTTCGTGTGTTGCGTGCCATTCTGTTGCTTTGTGGTATGAACTTTGTCTGTTTCCTTCCCGCAGCGCTTCGCGACGGCGTGCCACTGGTTGCTTTTGTTGCAGCAGTTGCACCAGGCTGGCGAACCAGCAGTCGTGTGACACGCAAGCATTCAAAAAACAGCACGCCGTCCCAAGGCCGGCCGACCATCATCACCTTGTCATGAGAAGCAAGCAAAAGACGCCTTGTACCAAATTGAAGCAGGCGTCTCCCAACTCGTAATCTTGACCCGTTCCGCCGCACGGCACCTTGAATATCTGCAACAGGAGCGGAAGCATGAAGTGTAAGCTCATCCCGCCAGCCGCAGGATGGCTGGCTTGCTGGAGTTTGATTCTTTTTCTTTCCCCGCCCGCGAACGCGCAAGACCGGCCACACCCCGCATTCCAACTGCGAGCCCTGCAAGCCGCAGCCGGCCAGCCCTCGGTGTATGAATTGTCCTTCACCGCTGCCAGTGCTCTCGCTCCCACTGCTGAGTTCATACTGGAGTTCCCCGCGAGCTTCGATCTCCGCAAGGCCAAAATTGCCGGCTGTGAACAATTGCCGGGCGGGTTCACGGTGACGGCGGCAGCACAGAAGCTGCGCCTCCGGCGCACCGGCCGCGGACCAGCGGTTGCCGCCGGCACCGCGATTACACTGCGGGTGAGCGCGATCGTCAATCCTGACGATCTGTCTGCTGTTCATTTGGTTCGTCTGCAAATACGGCCACAGGCTTCTGCGGCGGTCGTCGATCTGGCGCCACAAGCCATTGCCTTCGAACGCGCGCCGGAAAGGGTCAACTGATCCCTATCACTGCCATGGATTCTGAACAACCTGATTCGTGATGGCGATGTCTCTTTCAACCTTGCACTGCTTCCAGCCATTGTTCCCCTTTGTCTGCCGGCCGCGTGTTGCCGTGCGATTCTTGCGCCGCCTCCCCGTCATCAGTACCATCGCGATTGTGCTGCTGCATGTTACAGAGGTTGTGGGTGGCACGATCTCCAACATTACAGTGACACTCGATGATGCCGCCGCCGGCAACCGCGCCACCTGCACCGTGACCTTCACCCCGCAAAGCGGCTTGCCTGCCGACGGTAAAATCGTGATTACTTTTCCGGCCGGCTTCAGTCTTGCGGGTGTCAGTGTGGCCAGTGGCACCGCCGGCATGAACGGCGGTTTTCTCACGCCCGTCAAAGCCGGCCAGGTGCTGACACTGACCCGTGATGGCTCCGGTGATCCCACTCCGATGGGGGTGGCGACCGGGGTGGTTTTCTCGTTGCTGACCAATCACACCACGGCGGGCAGCTACAGCCTGACGATTGAAACACAAAACAGCGCGGACTTTCGCCTCGACGGCCCGGCCTCCTCGCCGCCGTTTGCGGTCACCGCCGGACCGTTGCAGCGTTTCGAAGTCTCCCCGCCGGCTTCCGCGCCGCAGGCCGGCGATAATTTCACCTTGACCGTAACCGCCAGGGATGGTTTCAACAACAACACCAGTTTCACCGGCACGGTCACGCTGACGGACAATACTGGCACGCTTACGCCCACGACGCTGGAGTTCAGCAATCAATCCCAGCAGTCGACCAGCGTGGCGCGCATTACCAAGGCCCAGGCCGGCATCATCATTCGTGCGACGGGCGGCGGCAAAAGCGGCGAGTCTGCACCCTTCACGGTCAATCCCGGCAGCGCCACTCAAATTGTGGTAGCACCACTGGCCGCCACCCAGACGGCAGGGGTGGCGTTTTTGCTCACCGCCACGGCACAGGACCAGTTCTCCAACACCGTCACCGGTTTCAACGGAACAGCCGAGATCACACCCAGCACGGGAACGCTCTCGCCGACGACGGGCACCTTCGTGAACGGTGTACTGAATCAAAGCCTCGCCTTCCAAGCGGTGGGCACAGGCAATGCCAGCATCACCGTGCAGAGCGGCACACTTTCCGGGGTTTCCAATGCCGTGCAGGTGCTGGCCGGCGATGCCGCCGGTGCCATCACGCTGACGGCGGACCCGCCGAAGCTGCCGGCCAATGGGTTGAAGACCACCACGATTCAATCGACGGTGATCACGGATGCCTTTGGCAATCCCGTGGGAGCGGGCAGGCTGTTTACCGTCTCGGTGAGCGACCCCAATCTAGGCGAGATCGTCGGCAGTGATGCGGATCCTGCTTCCCCTTCGTTTCAGGTGGCCACCACCGCCGCCAGTACACTCTCGTTCGCATTCCGTGCGAAGACCACCGGCGGGACGGCGACGATTTATGTCGCCGGCGGCGCCAATGGCGCGGCCAGTGGCAGTGTGGCGGTCAGCGTCAATCAGCTTCGCATTCTGAGTGTGACCTCGGATCGTGACACGATTTCGACCGATCAGGAGAATTTGGCGGTGAAGATGGTGGTGCAGAACCTGGGCCGTGATCCGGTGCAACTGATCTCTGCCAGCTTGTTGTTTGGCGGCCAGACCCAGGGTTTCCAGGTGCAGTTGAAAACGCCGCTGCCCGCCATCATTCCCGGCAATCTGCAAACCGTGACGCTGGAATTCTCGGTCAAGGCCAAGGATCGCACCGGCATCATCACGCTCGACGGTTCGGTGGTGGGCACGGTGGTGGATGTGGGTGACATTCGCGATGACAACGCGGATCCACCGCTGGATCAGTGGGTGGCGCAAAAGGCGCCGGAGCTGAGTTTCATCAGCGGCTCCCTCAGCCCGCTGACCGTCACGCGCGGCAATGCCTATCAATTCAGTGTGACCGTGCGCAACACTGGCGATGCCGCCGTCAATTTGATTCCCAACGAAACGAAGTTTGAATTCGGCGGGCTTTATCTCGCACTGCTGGATGCCAACCAAACCACGCGCATTCCGGGCAACAGCTTCACCAAGCTCACCTTCCAGCGCCAGACCGTGGCCAATCAGCTTCTGGGCAACTACACGCCCACGCTCACCATTCGCGGCACCCAAAATGGCTCGCTCTTCTCGCCGGCCCCGCTGCGCACCGATAATCTGCTGGTGCAGGACGCGGCGGAATTGGAAATCGTGAGCGTGGTGCCCAGCCAAAACACCGTGACCCAGGGCATGGGAAAGGACTGGACCATCACCATGGCTCTGCGCAACAACGGCAGTGCCGACATGGGTTTGGACAACACAACTTTTGAAATTCAGGTCAACGGCGTCACGGCAAGCGATTATGACGTGGTGCGACCGACGGCCTTTCGCAATTCCGGGGACAACATCCTGCGCAAGGACAGCACGGATTATCTCGAATTTAAAATTCGCCGCACCGGCAGTGCGCGCGGCATCGCGCTGGTGTTTGCCACCGTCACCACCCGCATCGGCGACACCCGCTTCGAAGCCAGCACCAACGGCACGCAGGGCAGCTTTGTGGTGCAGTCCCCGGCGAAATTGCGCATCGCGTTGCAGCCCTCGCAGACCACGGTGACGCAACGCCAGACACAGGATTGGCGCGTGACCATGACGGTCGAGAATTCCGGCGAAAGCGACGTGCACGTGTTGTTCAAGGGTGCTCCTCCGAGCATCAGTTTTGCACGGCCGAATGGTTTTGCAATTGTTCCGCCCGCCAGTCTGGAAGGCGCGCCGGGCGACAGCACGGTGAAGGGTGGCACCACCCGCCGCCTGGATTTCATCATCGCCACCACCGGCACCGCCTCCGGCGGCAATCAGATCAGTGGCGTGCTCACGGCGCGTGAAGTGAACAGTGACAGCATCATCATCGACGATACCCGGGATGCCGGCGGCACCTCCGTCACCATGCAGACGCCGGCGGTGGCGGCGATCGATTCCACCGTGCTCGCCGGGGTGTTCCACGGCAACCGTCTGAACACCGGCCAGCCGTTTCAGGTGCGGGTGGTCCTGCGCGCCACGCCCGCCAATGAAGAGGCATTGGACAGCGTACGGGTGAAGTTGGTCAGCGACGGCGCCTCGAGTATTGCGACGGATACCATCACTCTCAAGAACCCCAATCGCGTGGCGGTGTTTGAAGTGGTGGCCGGGCCGACGGCAACCGCCCGCGAGCAGTTGACCGCCACGATCACCGCGGCCTTTGCCGCCAATACCAAGTCGCAGGCGACGATCAATCCTGCCGTGGATGATACCGCGCTGATTGCCATCGACCGGCCGGCGGCATTGCGGCTGCTGGGAGTCAGCACCTCGCTGCGCAACAAGAAAATTGCCGCCAATTCCACCGAGTCCTGGCGCGTCTCTGTTGCGCTGGCCGCGGACGCCAACGCGGCCGACGTCCAGCTCGACCCGCCGCAACCCCTGAGCCTCACCATCAACAATGAAGTCAAAACTGATTACGTGGTCGAGACGCCCACGGCCTTGAAGAGTGGCGGGTTGTTGTTGCGCAGCGGCCAAGTGGATACGCTCGAGTATCGCATCAGCCGCGTGGGTCGGGATGGCGGCGATTTGGCCATTCGCGCGAGCGTGAGCGGCCGGGATGTGAACGACCGGCGGCAACTGACGGTGACCGGCAGCGACACGGTGCAGGTCATCTCGTTGACCCGCGTGCGCATCGCCAAAACCATCATCAGCAGCCAGCCGGACGGCGGGGTGGGGGCCGTCAATACCAATCAGAGTTTTTCCCTCAATGTGGACGTCAACAACATCGGTTTCGAAAGGCTGGACAGCGTCTGGGTGACCCTCAGGGCCTTGCGGCAGGCCACGCCGCGGCAGCAACAGCTTCGCCTCGGCCCGATTGACAATGGCAGCACCGGCACCGCCGTGTTCGTGGTTACGGCACCCGCCACCCCCACGCCCGACGGCGAGCTGGAGTCGTTCGAAGCCACCATTGATTCCGCCTTCACGCCGACGACGCGGGCGCGCATCGCTGCCGCTTTTGATTCGACGGCGGCAGTGCGCGTGCACACCCCGGCGAATCTGCAACTGCTTGCCAGTTTGCCCGCCGTGCCCAACCGGCAATTGACCGTCGGCCAGACTTTCACCCTGCGCGCCGTGGTCAGCAATCTCGGCCAGGCCCCTTTCGATGACAGCGGCCGGCTGCAGATCGTGCCGCCGCTGCCGGCCGGCTACGCGATTCTGGACAACGCGCCGCGGCCCTTCCGCGACGGTGTGCCGGTGGAATGGCAAATCACCGCGCCGAATTTCGCCTCGGCGCAGGACACTTTGCTGGTGGAGATCGTCGCTCTGCCGCGCGACCTCAATGACGGCACCCTGGCGGATGCCGCCACGCGCACCGTCATGGTCATTGTGGATGTCAATGCCTCGACACTGGCACTCACGTCGCTGGCGATCAGCGAACCCGCCGGCGCGCGCGATCGCATTGTTTCCACCGAGCAGGAATTCACCGTGACCGCGAAAGTGGCGGCCAGCCCCAACCTGAGTGAGGTGAATGGCGAAATCACCCTGCCCACGGGCTACAGCTTCCTGGCGAACGAACCGAGTCGCAAAACGGTGAATGGTGATTCGGTGGGCTGGCGTCTGAAGGCGCCGGTGGGCAGCCACAGCACGCCGCGTGAGATCACCGTGCGACTCACGGCGAAAAACTCCAAAGGGGAGGTCGAAGCACCGGTGGCGGGCACGCTGACCGTGCAGGCCGAGCCGCGCGCCCTGCTCGAGCTCACGCCGGAAATTTATTCGCCGGCGAGCGCCCGCTCCGGCAAGGTTGCGGTTGGGCAAAGTTTCATTTTGCGCGCCACCCTGCGCAACCTGGGCGCGCCCACCTCCTCTCTCGCCAGGGTGACATTGCAGGTGGGTGAAACCGGGCTGCAGTTGCAACAGCCGGCCGAGCAGGAACTGGTGATCGATGAAGAGACACGCGTGGGTTACGTGGAATGGCAGGCCACCGCGCCTGCGCTGCCGACTGCGAGCCGGGAATTGACGTTCACTGTCACACACGTGCCGGTCGACCTCAATGCCGGCGAGCAGGCACCCATGCGCAACAACGGCATTGCAAATTTGTCGATCGAGACGCTGGATCGCGGCACGATCGCACTCACTGCTTTTCGCATCTTCGCGCCTGCCGGTGCGCAAGACCGCAGCTTGAGCACCGAGCAGCGCTTCACGCTCGCGGCCAGGGCGGAGTGGGTGCGCGCCACCAACATCACGGCACGGTTGCTGTTGCCGGAGGGTGGCGGCTTCGTGCCGGAGGATCAACTCGTCAAGCTCGTGAGTGGTGCGCCCGGCCAGGAATTTTACTGGGATCTCACCGCCCCCGCCAGCACATTGGACAGCGCGATGTTCAAGATCATTCTCACCGCCAACGATGAAAGCGATCAATCTGTCACTCTCGGCCCGGAAATCGACTCTTTGAAGATTCGAGTGGTGAAGCGCGCCAATCTGCTGTTCAGCACCAAAATCACCAGCCCGGAAACCGCCACCGACGGCGTGGTAAGCGTGGGGCAATCGTTTCAGGTTGCCGCGCTGCTCGAAAATTTGGGAGAGGCGGAGATAACCGGGGTGGACAGTGTGGAGATTCGTTTGCCGGCAAATTATCAGCTCGATCCTGCCATCGACACTTCTTTCGTGAAACGAACCAGCCTGGTCCAAGGCATGCGCGTGGCGACCTGGCAAATCCTGGCGCCCCTCGAACCGGCCGGCACGCAGGACATTGCCATCACCCTGCTCGATCCGCCCGACGATGCCAACACTGGTGCGGATGCGCAAGTGGTGGATCAAGATCTGCGGCAGCGCATCAACATTGCCACGGAAGCACGCAAGCTGATTGTCACCAGCGTCCCCTTGACACGCCGGCCGCCGGTGGCGCGCGGCGAAACCAACGTGCCGGTGATGCAGCTCCGTCTGAGTGATCCCGGTGCCAGCCAGAACAGCAGCGACATACTGCTGACCGGTCTGCGTTTTTACGTTCGCAACCGCCAGGGCAGGCATATGGCACCGGGCCTGTTGTTCAAGGCCTTGCGCCTCATTGATGAAGATCTCCCCGGCAAACTTTATGGTGAAATTCAACTGACGCCGGCGGATCAAAGCAATCCGGTGCAATTACCCCTGCTGGTGGATTCGGTTGCCGTCGGCTTTGACCGGACGCCGCGCCTGACATTGCGCGCCGATCTCGTGGCGGCCGATACTGCCGACGCCTTTCTTTTCGCTTTCGATGAGAGCACGGATTTGAATGCCATCGACCGGGACTCACGGCTGCCGGTGCAGGTGGTCGACGACAACAATCGCAGCGGCGCCGCCTTTCAGATCAATTCCGCGCTGTCGGTGTTGTTCGATCCCGATGCCGGCACTTTTTACAACTATCCCAATCCCTTCCGGCCGCCGGAAACCAACGATCACAGTCAGGGCACGCACTTCATTTACAATCTCACGCAGGATTCGGAGGTGGAGATCAAAATTTTCACCCTGTTGGGAGAGCTGGTGTGGGAGCGCAAGTTCGGCGCGAACACACCGCAAGGCCGGCGCGGTGCGCACGTCGATGATGTCTTTTGGAATGGTTTCAACGACCGTGGACGCAAGGTGTTGAATGGCGTTTATTTGGCGGTAATCAAAACCCACGCCGGCACGGCGCGCACCAAAGTCGTGGTGATTAAATAAAGTCGCTCCAAGGCCTGCATTTTGGGCGCACGGCAGCGATTTACCCCTCGATGTGAATACTACAACGTTAAGTTCTGAAATCCGCTCCGCAACCCCAAACTGTCATTCCGAAGGAATGTTCATGCCGCTGGTGGGACACCCATCACGATGAAAATGTAGCGCAGACATCTTGTCTGCAGGCAGGCATGAAAGAGCAATCGTGTTGCCCGCGGTCGGGCTGCCGGCATGATTCTCCATGGGCCCGTTGCCGTGAGAGGTTTTTCCCTGCCACCTTTCAGGCCGCGCCGCCCTCCTGCTGCCCTGCGCGCGTCTGCCCGCTGCCGCGTTTTCTGATTTGATCGCCGAGAAAAATGACCACTGCCAACGCCAGCCCGGCATAAATGGGTTCGAGATCCAGCCAGTATCTGCCTTCCTTTTCCGTGGCCAGCCATATGCTCGTGAGGCCGGCGCTCAGCACCATCGTACTGAGCGCGGCCGGCGCCGACATTTTCCACTTCGCAGAAAAACTCGCGGCCAGTGGCGGCAACAGCGCCGGTGTGATGATCGTGCCGAGACGGTACCAAATCGCCACCACCGATTGCGCCCACAGCGCAATTGCCACTGCCGCCAGGAAAACGATCACCATGCTTTGTTGGGTGAGGCGCGTCGCCTGCGCCGCACTGGTTTGCCGACCGAGCTTTCCGAAAATATCCCTGCCCAATGAGATCGCGGAGAGAAAGGCAAAGCTGTCGATGGTGGACATGATGGTGGCGAGCAGGGCGACAAAGAAAATGCCGCGGGCCACTGCCGGCAACAAATGCAGGGCAAGTTCAGGATAGGAGGCCGCGGGATTGGCAAGATCAGGCAGCAAGGCGCGGGCATACAAGCCGGTTGCGGTGGTCATGAAATCGAACAGCAACCAGCAGCCAATAGCAATGAAAATGCCGCGGCGGGCCACGGCTTCGCTGCGCGCGGCAAAGCAACGCTGGTAGAAACTGGGATCCACCAGCGTGCTCATCGCGATGAAATACCACACCAGAATATACTGCGGCCGGTTGCCACCATGCCAGGTGAGATGGGTGGGAGGCAGATGCTGCGCGAGGAATTCCCAAGCACCATACCGGGTGATTGCAAACGCCAGAATCAGAATGAAGCCGGCGTACATCAAAATGAATTGCAGGATCTCGGTGCGCACCACTGCCGGCAGGCCACCGCGCATGCAATAGACGATCGAAAAAAATGTGCCCACCACGACCCCGAGCCACAGCGGCCAGCCGAAGATCATTTCGCACAACACGCCGAGCATCAACACGTAAGGCGCGGGCGTGGCCAGCAGGGCGACGAAAAGCGCACCCAGCAGACCGGTGGTGCGGCCGTAGCTCGCCTCCAATTGCTCGGGAATAGTGAGCACCGGTGCGCGGCGCGCGCGGCCCGCCAGAAACACGGCAAAGAGAAAGGCGTGCAAATAATAGGGCACGCCCAACACCAGCCAGTTCGACAAACCGTGCTGATAGGAAAACTCGCCGACGCCAAGTATGCCGCCGTACCAGGTGGCGACCAGCGTGGCCACGAAGGCCGGCAGCGAGAGCTTCCTGCCGGCGATAACATATTCCTCCAATGTGCTCGTGCTTTGCCGGGAGCGCAGGAATCCCAGCAGCAACAGCGCAAGCAGATAAAGCAGGAGAATGATGTAATCAGGAAGGGTCAGTTGGCCGGCAGCCATGCCACTCCTCTCTCTCTCTCTCTCTCTCTGCGGACCGGTGCTGAGGGCAGGCACCCGAGGTCCGTCCCACGACACCGCCCGGACAGTTTGCGATCAACGCTCCCGGCGATTATTGCTCCGGTACGCCTGCGAGTGAACCGCCCGGGCGATCTTGTCATTGCGGGACAGACACCCGCCCGCGGGAACAAGGCAACACCTCCTGCCGCCGCAGCCACTGATTCAGGAGCGCCGCACGCGATAGCAGAAGAGATTGCCCTGCTCCACCGCCACGGAGAATGTGCCCGCCAGTGCTTCGTTGCTCAAACCGTCGCGCACCGCCCACTCCAGCGCTTCGTGGTTGAGCGGATATTTCAAGCCGGTGGTGGTGATGCCTGCGGCGCGCCGGAAAGCGATCAGCGAGATTTGCTGGCCGGGAAAACTGGGAAACACCGCTGCCGCCGGGCCGGGTGTGATGAAACTGCCGATGCCAAAATCATCGTGCGTTTCGAGGGTGAGACGGCTGCAGAATTTTTCCGCGATGTTGAGATTGACCAGTTGATGATCGTAACGCAGTCCGGTGATGCCCACCAGCAGCGCGCCACGAAAGTCGCGCTCCAGCGCGAAGGTGAGCGCCTTCTCCAAATCCGTGGCGTCCTGGCTGGGATAGTGAATGAAGGTGGCGGCGGCGCAGACGGCGCGCGTCGCGGGCGTCACGGAATCGAGATCGCCCACCACGTAATCCGGCAGAAGGCCGCGTTGCAGGGCGCGATTGGCGCCCCCATCCGCGCAGATGACGGCCTGCGCACGCTGTCGGCATTCCAGCAGAATGGCCCGCTTCGGCAGCACGCTGTTGAGGATGATCAAGGCAGTGGGTTGCAGCATGGCATCTCCCGGACCTCACCCGAACCGGCGGCGCGGCCTCAGCGGTTCAATTCACCTTTCAAGTTTACGAACACCTGACGGCCGGCAGCCGGAAAAAATTCCTCCCCTTCACCGTGTGCGATATAAAGCCGGTCGAACAGATTTTGCACATGCAGTTGCAGCAAGACGGCCGAGCCCGCGGTGCCGAAAGGCAGACGCCAGCCGGCACTCGCATGCACCACGGTGTAGGCCGGCACGGTGTTCGCTTCGTTTTTGAAGTTGTCGGTGTATTGCTTGCCGACATGTTGCAGGGCCAGTGATGCCTGCCAGCCTGCCTGCGCGAAACGCAAGCGGGCATTGGCCAGAACGTTGGGAAAGCCGGCGATGGGATTGCCGTCCAGCACGCGGGCGGTGCCGTCGCTGTCATACACGACATGCCGTCGCAGTTCATTGCTGCTGAGCATGAGATTGCCGCTGCACTGCCAATGGGAGGTCAGGGGCAGGCTGGCAGCCAGCTCGAGGCCGGCGTGCAGCGTGCGTTCGGCATTGCCGGTCACCGGCTGGCCGAAGCGATCGAGACGGCCGCTCTTGATGATTTCATCCCGGAAATCCATGTAGAAAAAATTGGCAGCGGCATGTGCCTCGCCGCGGTGGAAGCCCAGGCCCAGCTCGAGATCGGTCAAACGTTCCGGTTTGACCAGCGGCCTGCCGAAGTCGTATTGGCCTGTGGCGGTGATTTCGAATTGCGGGCGCACCGCCCCCCAACTGTCGGGGGTGCTGGCCTCGGCCGCGTCATAGAGATTTTTCAAGCGGGGCGCCCGGCTGGTGCGCGAGAGGCTGGCAAAGAGATTGAGATGGGAGGTGAGGTTGTAATTCACCCCGGCGCGGGGATTGAGAAAGTGATAAGGCATGGTGAAGGAAGTGCCGATAAATTGCTCGTCATAGAGGCGGTAACGTGAGTAGGCATACTGCAGGTCGAACGTCACATTCAGTTTGGGATGAGCGAGCCAGTTGGCATGGAGATAGGGCGAGAGCACGTCCTGCGCGCCGCGATACTCGTAGTAACGCCGCCGGCCGATGTAATCGCGGCCGCGGTACTCTCCTGCGGTGGCGGCCGGCAGCCCGCTGTCGCCCTTCTGAATGCGGCCCCAGTGCAGCGACCGGTGCCGCCGCCATTCCGCACCCACCGTCACCGCGCCGCGGGGGTGTTGCCAGGTGAGCTGCGGCAACCAGCCGGTTTGGAAATTGTCGACGTAGGCGCGAATCAGCAGGCTGTCAACGTAAGTTTCCTCGGGATCGCCTGGCACCGGGAAGCCGTAAGCCGGGGTGAGGCGATAATACGAAAGCGGTGCCCAGGAGCCGTCGTAATCGAAGAAGCCATAGCCGCGAATTGCAAACCAGGTGTTGTTCAGCCGCCAGTGCCCGGCGAAGCGCTGCTCATGCAACAGCTCGAGATGCGGCTGGTTGAAGTTTTCGATTTCATCGGGCCGGCGGATGGGATTGTGGCGCCGGGTCGCACGCTGCCGGGCCTGTTCCTTGGGGATGCCGTAGTAGGCGAGATGATCCGCGATCGGACCGCCATAAAAATGCAGACGGGTGATGGAATTTTTGCCCAGGCGGGCGGCGCCGACAAAGTAGCTCTTGAGATCCACCCAGGATTGTTCCCGGTAGCCGTCGCTTTGCATGCGCGACAGCCGGCCGGAGAACAAATATTTTCCCGCAAGCAGCCCGCTGGCGGCGGACAGGGAATATTTGCGGGTGTTGAAGCTGCCACCGCCCAGGGTCAGGGTCAGGCCGCGTTGCCGCGAGAAATCCGAGGTCACGATGTTCACTGACCCGCCAATGGCGGGCGGGCCGTAGAAAGCGCTGCCCGCACCGCGCTGCACCTGAATGTCCTGCGCATTGGCGAGCAAATCGGGGAAGTCGATCCAGTAAACGTTGTGATCTTCCGGATCGTTTTGCGGCACGCCATTGATCAACACCGCGATGCGGCGCTGATCGAAGCCGCGAATCGACAGATAATTGTAGCCCAGGCCGTTGCCGTTTTCGGAATAGAACTTGATGGCGGGCAGTTCGCTGAGCAGCACGGGAATATCCTGCGCCGGATGGCTCTCGGCAATCGCTTCGCGCGTCAGTGTGGCAAAGGCCACCGGGCTGTGGCGCGCGCGCGCGCGTGTTGCGATCACCGTAACCGTGGGGCTGACCAGTGGTTGCGGCTGCAAGGCGAGCGTCACGTGCACCTCCGGCTGGTTGATCGTGACGGGCTGGCGCAGCGTTTCGTAGCCGATGAAGGTTGCCACCAGCACCACCCGGCCGGGCGCGACGTTCGGCAGCCGGAAACGGCCCTGCGTGTCGGACAGGGTGCGCAGGCTCGTGCCCTCGATGTGCAGATGACAGCCGGGCAGCGCGGCGTGCGTTTCGCGGTCACGAACCGTGCCCGAGAGCACGGCACCCTCTTGCGCAGCACTTGTGGCCGTCAGCATCATCATGACGCCGCACCAAAAGGCAAACAAAGACTTCATGGCGCACCTCACAAAAGAAAAAGCCGCTTTCCAATTTGTTCATAGGGAAGCGGCCGCCGAACGGCGGGCGCACAGGCCACGCACGCAGAACGAAATTGCCGACCGTTTCCCTACGCCGGTATGATCCGGATCAGGTTCCAAGGGTGTATTCTCAGTCCCGGATGTTTGGGACACCCCTAACGAGTCGCGCGAAAAATAACAGGCGGTCGGGCCAAAGTCAACCGGAAATTTGCAAGCGCGGCCTTGCTTTTTGTACGGACTCTTGTATTTTGGCAAAAAAAGCACACGGATCCTGCCGGACGACAAGCTCATGACTGCGGAACCGCAATGGCTCTCCTGGGCCAAACAAATTCAGGCCATCGCGCAAAACGGATTGGCCTTCAGCAGCAATCCTTTCGATCAGGAACGCTACCAGGCGCTGCAGCGGCTGGCCGCCGAGATCATTGCCGGGCATGCGCTGTGTTCCCGTGAGCATTTGGCTGCCATGCTCGCAGAGGAGAAGGGCTACGCCACCCCGAAAGTGGACGTGCGGTGCGTGGCGTTTCGCGCGGGCAGGATTTTGCTGGTGCAGGAGAAGCACGACGGCAAATGGGCGCTGCCCGGCGGCTGGGCGGATGCCGGCCTGGCGCCCTCGGAAGCTGCCCTCAAAGAATTGCGTGAAGAAACCGGCTTCACCGGCATCGCGCGCAAGATCATCGCGGTGTATGACCGCCGCCGGCATTGCGACATTCCACATCTGTTCGACACCTACAAAATTTTCGTGCAGTGTGACCTGCTGGACGGTGAATTCCAGCCCAATCTCGAAACGCGTGCCGCCGATTTTTTCAGCCTGGAGGAGCTGCCGCCCCTCTCCGAAGGCCGCACCACCCGCGCCAATCTGGTGGAGGCCTTTGAACATCTCAAAAATCCCAGCCGGCCCACGGCATTCGATTAACCCCAACCGCTGGCCCCATGGAACCCGAAGTTTTGTTGCAGGAATTGGTGGAACGCTTCACCGGCAAGCCGGCGCAAGCCATCACCGAATTGAAGGCGCATGGCTCCGACCGCCGCATCTTCCGGCTGCACCAGGCCGAACGCACGCTCATCGGCGTGCACAACGCCGATCGTGCCGAAAACACCGCCTTTCTGGAATTCTCCCGCCACTTTCGCCGCTGCGGTCTGCCGGTGCCGGAGATCTACGTGGAAGATCTGGAGCGCAACATTTATCTCGAAGAGGATTTGGGCGACACCACACTTTTTGCGCTGCTGAGCCGGGAAAGAAACGCCGCCGGTTTTTCGCCGGCGGTGGTCGAGCTCTACCACAAGGTCGTGCGCTGGCTGCCGCAGTTTCAAATTCGTGCGGGCCGGACACTGAACTACGAGGTCTGCTACCCGCGCGCCCGCTTCGACAAACAGTCGATGCTGTGGGATTTGAATTATTTCAAATACTATTTTCTCAAGCTCGCCAAAATTCCCTTCAACGAGCAGGAGCTGGAGGACGATTTTGAACGATTCACCGGTTTCCTGCTGCAGGCGGAGCAGAATTTCTTTCTGTATCGCGATTTTCAGTCGCGCAACATCATGGTGCGCGGGGATGAGCCCTATTTCATCGACTATCAGGGCGGACGGCGCGGCGCGCTGCAATACGACATCGCCTCGCTGTTGTTCGATGCCAAAGCCGACCTCCCTTTCGAGCTGCGCGAGGAGCTGCTGGAAGCCTACCTCGAGGCCGCGACCGAGCTGCTGCCGCTCGATCGCGGGCAGTTCCGGCGCTTCTATTACGGCTATGTGCTGATCCGCATCATGCAGGCGATGGGCGCCTATGGCTTCCGCGGCTTCTATGAACGCAAAACCCACTTCCTGCAAAGTGTGCCCTACGCCATACGCAATCTCGAATACGTGCTGCGCACCGCGGATTTGCCGGTCGAGCTGCCCGCACTCACCGACATCTGGCACCGGCTGGTGCGTTCGACGATTTTGCGCGAGTTGGGCAATGTGCAGTTGCGCCTGACCGTGCGCATTCAGAGTTTTTCCTACAAGAACGGGCTGCCGCAGGACGACACCGGCCACGGCGGCGGCTTCGTGTTCGACTGCCGCGCGCTGCCCAATCCCGGCCGCCTGGAAAAATTCGCCAAACTCACCGGCCTCGATCCCGAGGTGATCGCCTTTCTGGAGAATGAGGAAGCGGTGCACAATTTTATGACACACGTGCGTGATCTCATCAACCAGGTGGTGGAAAACTACCAGCGCCGCAATTTCACGGATCTGTTCATTGCCTTTGGCTGCACCGGCGGCCAGCACCGCTCGGTTTATTGCGCCAACCAGTTGGCCCGCCATCTGCGCGAGAAGTATCCCATCAACGTCGAAGTCGTGCATCGCGATTTATGAAAGCCATGATTCTGGCCGCCGGTCTGGGCACCCGGCTGCGCCCGCTCACCGACACCCGGCCGAAGGCCCTCGTCGAGATCCACCATCTGCCGCTGCTCGAAATCGTGATTCGCCGGCTGCTGGCGGCGGGGGTGGACGGGATCATCATCAACACCCATCATTTCGCGGAGCAGATCGCCGGCTTTCTGCAGGCGCACGGCAATTTTGGCGTGCGCCTCGCGCTCTCCCACGAGCCGGAGTTGCTCGACACCGGCGGGGGCCTGCGCCAGGCCGGGCACTTCTTCGACGACGGCCAGCCCTTCTTCCTGCACAATGTCGATATTGTCAGCAACATCGATCTGCGGGCGATGTATGCCCGCCACTGCGCCAGTGCCAGCCTGGCCACGCTCGCAGTCAAACAGCGCCCCACCTCGCGCTATTTCCTGTTCGATGAGGCCGGCCAGCTTTGCGGCTGGCGCTCCACGCCATCCGGCCGGCACGAGCTGACGCGCCAGCCGCAGGGCGGGTTGCAGGAGCTGGCCTTTGACGGCATTCATGTCATCTCGCCGGCCCTGCTCTCCCGCATGACGGAGACCGGCGCGTTTTCCATTGTGCAAACTTATTTGCGGCTGGCGGGCGAGGGGGAAAGCATCCGGGCCTTTCGCACGGAGGGATATTTTTGGCGGGATGTGGGCAAGCTCGCGCAACTGGAGGCGCTGGCACAGTTGCCACTTGCAGAGGTTCTCGGACCGCTGGGATTGGTGGAGAATTCACGCACGCCGCACCGGACGTGAGGCCTCTCTGTTCGAGCAAACTCCGGCTCCGGTGGTGCCGTTGGTTGCAAAATCCGCAGGAGTCTGTTGCCGCGAAAATAGTCCGGGTGGCTTGTCACGCGGGAAGAGCCATTGTGAGAACAGGGCGGGGCCGTGGTTTTGCAAAGCATGTTTCGGGCATAACAGGCTCCCAGGGTGGCCACGATTTTCATTCTGGCGGTCCCGGCATGGCCATTCCGCAAATACCCGGCGCAGGCTGCCGGCCGGCATTTCAGGCATGAAGCCCGCGCGCCATTTCATGGCGGACACGGGGGGTGCGGCTTTGTTCCCCCGCAATGCGCCGGGGACATCTTTATTTCATCCTCACCACGCTGGTCTCACCCTCCATCTCCACCTCCAGCACCACCGGCAGGTTTTCCTTGATGCCCTGTTCATGGGTGATGAGAAAAATTTGCCGAAAATAGCTGCTCAGATGCTGCAGGGTTGCGAGCAACAGCAGCTTGCGCTCTTCATCCTGCGAGCCGAAGATCTCATCGAGCACGATGAATTGCAGGGCGGGACGGCCCGAGCGTTGCGCAATCACCTGGCTGATCGCGACCCGCAGGCAGAGATTCAACAGATCCTGTTCGCCGCCGGAGAAGCGATTGAGCTCGAAGCGGCGGTTTTGATCGTAGAGATAGAGGTTGTAGGATTCGTCGAGTTCGAGCAGGGAGTAGCGGCCATTGGTGGCCATGCGCATGATTTCGGAGGCACGGCTTTCGATCAAAGGCCGCAGCCGGCCGGCCATCGCCACGCGAAAGGCTTTGAGGTGTTCCTGCAGGGCCTCGAGCAACTGCACTTCCTGCTTCACTTGCGCGATGACGGCCAGGCGCTCCTTCATCAACGCGATGCGCTGCTCGAGATTTTCCACCTGGGCGGCGGCCCGGGCAAATGCGGCATGCGCTTCCCCGGCTTGCTTTTGCGCCTGGGAGTGTTTCAGGCTCGCTTCATCATAGGCCTGCTTGCAGTGCCGGTACACGTCTTCATGGAACTGCAGTTCCTCCAGGGAGCGTCGCGCGGCCTCCTCCTGCTGGCGGCAGGCGGCGAGCCGTGCCGCGGCCTGCGACAGCCGCGCCAGCAATGCCGGCAGCCGTGCCACATGTGCCTCCAGCCGCGTGACTTCTGCCACCTGCTTCTCCGCGGCAGACAATTCCGCTTGTAACGCCGCCGCACGCGTCTCATCGACCCGGGGCGTGCCGAGCTGCCGGATCTCCTGCTGCGCCTGCTCGCTCTGCTGTTGCAACTCGCCTGCGCGCTGCAACTGGCCGGCGAGTTGCGTCTGCACCTGCGCCAGTCGCACGCGTTCATTGCCCAGCCGTTCGCGCTCCTGTTGCAGGGCCTGCAAGCGCAGCTCGGCCTCCTGCACCTGCGCAGCCACCTCTCTCTTCTCGCGCTCGCACTTGAGATACTCCTCCCGCAGTCTGGCGAGGGTGCGCTGACAGCGCGTCACCACCGGCTCGAAATGCTCGCCGAGCGGACGCGTGCAGACCGGGCAGGGACTGTCGGAGCCGAGCGTCTGCACTTGCTGCAGCTTTTGCTTCTCCTCGATCCCTTTGCCTTTGATTTTGGCGAGTTCGGCCAGCAGTCTTTGTTCGGCCTCGCGCTGCGCACGCACGGCGGCCTCGGCCTGTCGCACGCTCTCCCTGACATTGTTTTCGGCGGCCAGCACGCGGGGCAGGGCTTCCAGCTCCTGTTGCAGGCCGGCAATCTCATGTTCGAGTTTTTGCCGCTGCTCGGTGAGATTTTTGACGAGTTGTTGCTTGCCATGCAGGGTTGCGAGCCGGCGGCGGTTTTCCTCCAAAGTCTCCTTTTCCGCCTGCAGGCGTTGCCAGTGCTCGCGCACCGGCGCCAGCTCCGCCAGTTTTTGCTGCGCCTGCATGATCTCGTGGCGTTCGTTTTCCATCTGCTGCACTTGTTGTTGCAGCAGTGCCATTTCCCGCTGCAGCGTGTGTCGTTCGTTTTGCAATTTGACAGCGCGATCACGTCGCAGCGACTCGGCCTCGAAAGCCGCCTTGGCCTGTTCCCGCTTTTGCCGCCAGTCGCGCTCCTGCTGTTCGAGCGTGTGCCAGTGTTCCTCCGCCTGGGCGCGAAGGGCTTGCTGCTCGCACAACTGCTGCTGCAATGCTGCGAGATCTTCCTGGCTGAGGCGGCTGCCCTCCACAAAATTGCGTTTGTCGTTGGCCTCCTGCAGGGCGCGTTTGCGCGCGAAATCGATGGCATCGAGATTGAGCAGGCGGCTGATCAGTTTGCGCCGTTCCTCGTCACGCAGGTTGCTCAGCACCGCCAGTTCCTTTTGTTTGGCGAAAATGGAGGCCTCGAACGATTTGCGGTCCAGGCCGAGAATTCTCTCGATCTCGCGACTGACGTCGTTTTCGCGCACCGCCACCGCTTCGCTCATGCCGGCGCGATAGAGGGCGGCTTCCACCGCCTGCTGGGCGCCGCGCAGCGAGCGCACCACGCGATAGTCGGTGCCGGCCAGGGAAAAAGTCAGCTCAACTTCGCACGGCTCGGCGAGGCTGGCGGTTTGCCGGCGCAGCAGGGATTTTTCCGTGCGCGCCGCGCGCGAGCCATACAACGCCCAGGCAATGGCCTCCAGCAGGGTGGATTTGCCCGCGCCATTGCGGCCGATGATGCCAATCACATTCTCGGGAAGTTCAAGAAACAGGCTCTCGAAGCGGCGGAAGTTGCGCAGGCGCAGCGATTGCAAAATCATGCCTCCAACTCCTGCGCTTCGGCTTCGGCAAGAAACTGCGCGCCCAGCCGCTCCAGCTCGGCGCGCGGCAGACTGCCATCGCTGTGCGTCTGCAGGTAGCGCGCGAATTCCTCCCGCAGCGAGCCGAGCGCCGGCGCCGCCTCCCCGCCGCGCCCATTCGCGCCGGTGGCGGCCAGGGTGATCTGCCGGTTGAGATGAAAAACCTGCGGGAACAACCGCTCGATCGCGGCAAAATCGAGCTGCAGATACAAATCACGCGAGAGCTCTGCGATCGCGAGGCTGACCATGGCATCGGTGAGATCGGCTGTGCTGAGCCGGGCCACCTCCGCCATGAGCTCCTCGCGCGTTTTGCCCCGGGCATTGACCGGCGGCAGCCGCAGCATGGGCCGCGCCGGGATTTGATGATAGCGCCATTCTCGCGTCGTCAGATCACCGACCAGGTAGCCGGAGGTGTAACCCGCCTCATTGAAGCTGGTGCGCTCGGTCGAGCCGGAATAGAAGGTGTGATCGTTGATGGCGAGATGGCGGTGATAATGCCCGAGCGCGATGTAATCAAATCGCAGGTTGAGGCGGGTCTCCGGATCTTCCAGCATCTGCTCGTTGAATTCGCCCATGCGGGTGTCGATTTTGCCCGCGGCACGCCAGGCGCCGTGGCTGAGCAGAATGTTCCAGGTGGCCGAATCATCCCAGCGCAGCGCGGCATAGGCCTGCTCGAGTGCCTCACTCAGCGAGCAGTGGGGAATGCAATGCACCGCGCAGCTCGTTTTGCCGTCCCTGCTGTGCAGCACGATTTTCTCATAGGCGCCCTGGTAGACGGCATGCACCATCGGCAGCACACGCAACGCCTCGAAGATATTGCCGGTGGCGCGAATGCGCGGGGTGGAATGATTGCCGGCGACCACCACGAAGGGAATGTTGGCCTCCTGGAGTTGCTGCAAGCCGGCCAGCGCCACGGCGATGGCGCGGTTGTTCGGCCGCGGCGATTGAAAGAGATCCCCGGCGTGCAAAACAAAATCCGGTTTGTGCAGGAGAATGGCATCGATCACCCGCCACCAGGCGTCATAGAAATCCTGCTCGCGGCGGTTCACCCCCGTTTGTGGATCGACCCGGGCGAGATCGGAAAAACCAAGATGGGTGTCGGCAAAGTGAATGAAACGCATGCCTGCTCTCGAGGAGTGCGGGTTGGTTGGAGCGAAATGGTGTGGGCCGTATGCGGCCCGCGCTGTTGTGCGGGCGGCGGGCCCTTTGCGGCATCACACCCGGCTGCTGTGACACGCCGGGCAATCTAAGCCATTCCCGCCAGAGTTTCAAGTGCTTCTCCCCGGCAGGCAGGGCTTGCATTTCGACTCAGAGTTTGCTTTAATCTCGGCACGGCAACGCCGGAAATCGCGGTGTTGCCACGCTGCAACCGCCCGGGCACGGACGGGCAAACCGCGGCCTCCCGCCAGAGCGCGCGCGACCAACAGCCCCTTTGGAGTGCATTATGAAACAACTCAACGAGCTTCTGCTGGGCGAACACGTCACCACTTTTGTGGTGTTGCGCAGGAAGGAAACCCGCACCAAGAAGAACGGCGATCCTTATCTCGCGCTCGAGTTGAGCGATGCCACCAGCCACGTTGCCGCTGTGATGTGGGACAACCTCGAATCCATGACCGCGGAAGCCGGGCAGATTGTCAAGATCGCGGGCGTGGTGGAGGAATACCAGGGCCAGCGGCAAGTCCGCATCGACAAAATGCGCCCGGCGCGCGATGACGACAAGATTGATCTCACCAGGCTGGTGCCCTCTGCCAGGGAAGATCGCGGCGTGATGTGGGAGCGCTTTCAGAAGCTGATTGAAAGCGTCGCCCAGCCCTCCCTGCTCGCCCTGCTGCGCCGCGTGTTCACCGATGAGAAAATCACCCGGCTTTTCTGCCTGGTGCCCGCCGGCAAGAAATGGCATCACGGCTATCTCGGCGGCCTGCTGGAACACACCCTCAACGTCGCCACGATTTGTGATCGCCTCGCCAAAATTTACCCGCAGGTCGATCGCGATCTGCTCGTGACCGCAGCCTTGCTGCATGATGTCGGAAAGGTGCTGACCTACACCCCCGGCCCGGTTTTCGAGTACACCGATGCCGGCCGGCTGCTCGGCCATATTGTGATGGGCGTGCAACTGGTGGGCGAGAAATTGGCGGAGCTTTCCGCGTTTCCCGCTGAGCTGGCGATGAAACTGCAGCATCTCATTCTCAGCCATCAGGGCACGCTGGCGCAGGCTTCGCCGGTGGTGCCCATGATTCCCGAGGGTTTTCTGCTCTATTTCGCCGACGAGATCGATTCCAAGCTCAATGCCATCGAACGCATCGCGCAAAAGGAGCGGCCGGCCGGCAGCAAGTGGAGTGAATATGTCAATCTGCTCGAGCGCTATCTCTACCTGGGCGAGCCGTCGCACTCTTGAGTTGATTGGCGGTTGGCCTCACCCATTCTGCCCGTGCTTGCCGGCGGGCCGGCCTCAGCCGGACAAGTGAGAACCTGCCCGCCGATTTCGTAATTGCCTGTTTCAGGTTGGCACAAAGGATTCGCGGCCGGGGGGTGCGGTGCCTGCGCATGCTGGCACGTGACTGCGGCAGGATAGGCGGGAAGGGGAGAGGAGGCAGCGCAATTTAACGGTTTAGCAGGTTAGCGAAAGTTCACAAGAGAAGGGTGGTGGCGTGGCATGTATCTTGTAAAAACATGGAGCACCAGGCGATGATGAGTCTGGCGACACGCACGCTCGATTCGAACATCAAGTTTCCATCCACCCCTCCTTTCCTGGAACGGCGGAGGCGAGAAATCGTCTCCGCCGTTTGTTTTGATGCCTGCCGGTAAACCTGCCAGCTCAGGATCTTTTTAAAATCGTGATCGCGCCGTTGGTGGTGCGCAAGTTGACGCGGCCGCCGTCTTCACCGATTTGGCCATGTAACTCGTTGCGCCGGAGGCCGCTGCGCCGCGTGAGCGGGAAGTCACAATCCACCCTGCCGTTGGTGGTGCGGGCGGAGATGCTGGCGTTGCAGTCGCCGGGAAACTCGACGGTGATGCTGCCGTTGGTGGTTTCGAAGTCCAGGGTGGCCTCGCGCTCCACTTGGGCCATGGCGATGCGGAGGCGGCCGTTGGTGGTTTTAGCGGAGATGCTGCCCCGGGCATCGTCGATTGCGATGCTGCCATTGGTGGTTGCCAGGCGGATGTTGCCGGAGATCGCCCGCGCCTCGATTTGGCCGTTGACCGATTGGATTTTAATCTGGATTTGGCGCGGCAGCGAGATCTGGTAGGTGACGGTTACGCTGCCGTTGCCTTCGCCAAAAATCCAGCGCCAGAAGGTGTCGTCATCGTCCTGCACACGCGGCGTGCGGGTTTCGACGGCGACAGCATACTCTTCCTGGCGCACGATGATCTCGGTGGCTGCCAGCAACTTTTGGGCATCCTCCTGGCGGCGGGCCTGAGCCAATTTCTGCGCCACGATCTGCACTTCATTGCGATCCCATGCCACAATCTCAATGGCGCCATTGGTGTTTTCCAGAGAGAAACTGCCGCCGGGGGAGAGCGGGCAGTTTTTTTCAAAACGTTCGCGCACTTCCCCGGCCTGCACGCCGGCGGCAAGCAGGCAAAGCGCGGCAGCCATAATTTTCGAGAAAACGGTTTTCATATGGCGTTCCCGGTTTGACACGCACGTGACGGTTTATTCGCGTTCGATGCGGCATTCACCCACGCCGGCACTGATGCGCAACTGAAAAGTCTGGCTGGCGTCGTCGTAATTTTCGGAATAATAGTAGCGGCCCTCTTTGCGCAGAAAGTCGGGCAGCCTGAAATGGGACAGGAACATGAAGCTCGAAACCGCCAGCCGGGTGCCGGCCTTGCGCGGCAGAATGATCGTGGTCTCGCCGATGTCGAGATCGACCTCGGCCACCGCTTCCTTGAGCAGTTCGCCGCTGAAATCGATGGTCAGTTCGCCGATGCCGCCGTCGATGGCGGCATTGCGAAAGCGCGCGTTGCCCAGCCGCCGGAAATTGGATTCCCCAATTTTGGTGTTGAGCAGGAGGTTGGTCATGGTGGTTTGATTGGGCTGGTCGAAATCGAGGTTGACCTCGCCGGCAATGGTTTCCAGGGAAAGGTCGCGCAGGCGCAGGCCGCCAAGCTGCATTTCGATCTCGCCGGCTTTGATTCTGAAATCCAAATCCAGCTCGCCGCCGGTGGGCAGCTCCACCTCGAGCTCGCTGGCGTTATGGCTGTCGTGCTGACCTAGCCAGCGTTGCTTGTCGAGCATGAGATCGAGGGTGTTGCGCTTTTCGTTGTAGCGCAGCGTGTGCTGGTATTCGTCGCGATCATAAGCCAGCCGCACGCGCAGTTGGTCTTCGCTCCTGCCGCGTGACACACGCACCTGGCCAACGTCCACTTCGACCCGCAGCCGGAAGGTCGAGCCGGTATCGATGCGGAAACTGTTGTCGAGATCCTCGAAGCTGCGACCCGGCCGGTCTTTCTCCTGGGCCTGCGCCCCTCCCAAACCGCAGCAGACCGCGAGCACCAGCGTCATGATTTTAGGACTGTGCATGTCAACCTCCGCCTTAACTCAGCCATGCGCCTTTGTAAGCCGCACGAAAGTACGGACGAACTATGGCAAAGTTCCTGATTAATTTCTTCGGCAGGCGTGGCGCACAAACTCAAGGTGGCCATTTGTGATCCGGCGGAGAATCATACCGCCCGGTTGGAAAGGCGTCGCGGGCCTGCCAGAGGGTGGAGAAGCGTGGACTTCTTGCCTGTTCGCCTGATGGCTACGCAGGATGACCACGACAAATTTGGCTTGACAATGAGACCGCAGGCAGTTAGCTTTCGGCCGATATTTTTTAGGGATGCCAGCAGATCAGGTTCAACTATTCAGGAATCGTCAAACCATCGCTTTTCTGAATTGGCAGCTTGGGAGCAGCACTGAAAAGGGACAACGCAATGCCAACCGAAGCGGCAATGGCCCCATAGCGGGATGACAGCTTGCCGTATTCTCTGGTCCGCAAGCTCCTACAGGACTGCAGAGATGTTGCGGGTTGCGGATCTTCGGAATTGGGGGCGCGGACAATTTGGGCGCCGCAACGCATCGACTTGACGGTCGCAGACTTGTGTTTGTCCGAAATGGGCGGTTTTGAAGTTCGTTGATTCGCTGGCATTGCAATGCCGGCGGGTCGCGGTGGTCACGAAGACTGCGAATACTGCTTTCGGTTTAAATTGGGTTCCCGGGCCGCCGACGCCCTTCCGCTGCAATCAGCGGGTTGTGATGAAATTTTCCGGTCTGTCCGGGCGTTGCTTGCGGCCACAGGGATTCATCAGGTGAAACGGCACGCCGGCGGTGAGGGAGGGGAGGCGGCACCGCCGCCAGCGTACAATTCTGCACCCGCCACCAAGAGGGTTTTCCCATGTCATCCGAAAAACTCGATGAGATCGATGTCACCATTCTCAAAATCCTGCAGGCGCACGGCCGCACCAAACGCAACGAGCTGGCGGACAAGGTGAAGCTTTCCATTCCTGCAGTGAGTGAACGGTTGCGCAAGCTGGAGGAAAGGCGCATTATTCGCGGCTATCATGCCGTGGTCGATGCCCCAAAAGTCGGCCTGGGCCTGACCGCGTTCATTTTTTTGACGACGGAATCATCGATCTACTATCCCCAGATCATCAACCATGCGCAACTGGAGGAGGAAATCCTCGAGTGCCATGCCATCACCGGCGATGGTTCGCATATTTTGAAGGTCAAGACACAATCGACCGCGACGCTCGAGCGGTTGCTCTCGCGCATTCAATCCTGGCCGGGTGTGAAAAACACCCGCACGAGTGTCGTGCTTTCCAGCCCCAAGGAGGACACGGCGGTCACCCTTGCCCACCTTGAACCCGCCAACCGCTAGGCGTTTACTCCCGGTGTTGTTCCCGCTTTTGCGTTTGTTGGTGTCATGCACGCCGTTGCGCCGGCAGCAGAGCGATGCTCTCCACACTAACCTCAGCACATGTCAGTTTTACCGCCGCCTGCCCTCGCATTCCGGGTAATGCCTCAGTTACATGCGCGGACGCTAAAAGCCACAAGCTAAAACACGCCAGGACACGAAGCCGCAGGGGTTTCGCAAAGAATAGCCGTTCCGCCACGGTTTGACCGTGGTTTTATCTTGGTATCCTGCGGATGCTCCCGGCAGAAATGCCACGGCCAAACCATGACAGATCAAAGAGGGGACTGACTTGTTACCGCGAAGATTTTTCAATCATGCGACCTGCCAAGAGCCCGAGGGAGAACCTGGTTGCCTGCGCTATTCCACACGGTTACTGAGGGATCACCATCCCGGTCTTTTTTGACATTGCGTTTCTTGCGGTTTTGTGTTATGCTGGCGGAGTTTTTTTATTTGGAAGAGGCCTGCCGGCGGGCAGCCTTGCCGGCACCGCTTGCGGAGGTCAGGCAAGTGGTGGCCCTGCTGCCGGGTGTCCGGCACAGATCAAATCCTGTTTGAGGTTTTCATGCAGAAAATCGTTGAGTGTGTACCGAATTTTTCCGAAGGCCGTGACCGCAATCTTATCAGGAAAATCACCGATCAAGTCGCGGCGGTGCGCGGTGTGCAATTGCTCGATGTCGATTCCGGCGAAAGTACCAATCGCACGGTGGTCACGTTCATTGGCGAGCCGGCGGCGGTGCAGGAGGCGGCGTTTCGCGCCGTCAAGGCGGCCGCCGAATTGATTGACATGACGCAGCATCACGGCGAGCACCCGCGCATGGGGGCGACCGACGTCCTGCCTTTCGTGCCGGTGGCAAATGTGACAATGGAAGAATGCGTCGAGATGGCGCGCCAGGTGGGCCGGCGCATCGGCGGGGAGCTGGGCATTCCGGTCTATCTGTATGAGCATGCTGCGACCCGGCCGGAGCGCAGAAACCTGGCCAGCATCCGTGCCGGTGAGTACGAAGGTTTGCCACAGAAGCTGGCGGATCCCAACTGGCAGCCGGATTTCGGACCGGCACAATTCAACGCCCGCAGCGGTGCGACGGCCGTGGGGGCGCGCGAGTTCCTGATCGCCTACAACATCAACCTGAACACCACCGACCGGCGCTATGCCACCGACATTGCCTATGAGCTGCGTGAGCGCGGCCGTTGCAAGCGCACCGGCAACACCTCGCCGTTCTACTACAAGGGCGAACAGGTTTACTTCACGGCGGGCCAATTCCCCTGCGGCAATTGTGATTTCGTGGCCGCCTCATTCGAGGAACTGGCGGAACATTACCGGCAGAAATACGGCGGCGATCTTTACGCGCGCTACAAAGCGCTGGGTATGAACCCGGAAAATCTGACGGGATCACCGGTTTACCGCGACGGTCTGTTTTCGCATGTGAAGGCGGTCGGCTGGGTGGTGGAGGCCTACAAACGCGCGCAGATTTCCATCAACCTCACCAACTTCAAGATCACGCCGGCGCATGCCGTGCTGGAGGCCGCACGCACGCTTGCGGCGCAACGCGGAATCATCGTCACCGGCTCGGAGATTGTGGGGGTGGTGCCGTTTGCGGCCATGTTCGAATCCGGCAAGTTTTATTTGCGGCGCATGCACAAGTCCACCGGCATTCCGGTGCGCGACGTCCTGGAGACGGCGGTGCAGTCGCTGGGGCTGCGTGACGTGACGGAGTTTGACATCGACAAAAAAATCATCGGCATTCCGCCACGCGACGGCCGGCTGGTGCAGCAGAAAATCACGGATTTTGTCGATGAAGTTTCGCGCGACACACCCGCGCCCGGCGGTGGCTCGATTGCCGCACTCGCCGGCAGCCTGGGTGCCGCGCTCGCAGCCATGGTGGCAAACGTGTCCAACGGCAGGGGTGAGTTTGATGGGAAGTACGAGGAGATTTGTGAGCTGGCGGAGCAGGCGCAGCGCGTGAAGGATGATTTGTTGCGCGCGGTTGACGAGGATGCCGCCGCCTTCAATGTTGTGCTCGAAGCCATGCGCCTGCCGAAGGACACGCCGGCGCAGCAGGAGGCACGCGCTGTTGCCCTGCGCGAGGCGTACAAAGCCGCGGCGCGCGTGCCCCTGCGCACCGCGGAGTTGTGCCGCGAGGCGCTGCAGCTTTGCTGGCGCGCCGCGCGCCTGGGCAACAAGGCCGTGATGAGTGACGCCGGCGTCGCCGCACTGGTGGCCTTCGCCGGCCTGCAGGGCGCGATCTACAACGTGCGCATCAATCTGCCCAACACCCGGACGCCAGAGTTCATCACCGCGATGAACAACACCCTCGACGGCCTGCGACAAGAAGGCAAGGCCCTTTGCGAACAGGTGCAGGTCGAAGTCGAACGCTCGCTGGCTTGAGTGTTTCACAGCGGAAACATGCTTGTGTTTTGTCCAGGCAGAACTCAGTCCGGGTGTGTCTTGGCTGCGGCGGTTGCCGGACAGAGAGAGGGAGGCAAAGCCGGTGCGTTGCAGCCTCAGGCCTCCATTTTTTTCGCTTGCGATGCCGAGCTTTCGGATTTTGTCGCCGTTTCCGCCGCCGGCTTGCTGCCATTTTGGTTGCGGACGTAATCGGTGATGTAAAAGCCGCTGCCTTTGAAGCTCAAACCGACTTCGGGTGAAAATTGTTTCTGCAACGCACCGCCGCATGTCGGGCAAACGGTCAGGGGAGGATCGGAAAACTTCTGCAACACTTCGTGCGCGTGCTCGCAAGCACGACAGCGATAAACATAGATGGGCATGGGTACGCTCCCAAACAATACAACCGCCCTCCGCATGGCAGAGGGCGGTTTATTTGAATGTGCAACTGTGAGACGGTCTCAGTTGATCTTGATCGGAATCTCTTTCGGCCGCGCCTCTTCTGCTTTGGGCAGATGCAGCGTCAGCACACCATCCTTGAATTTGGCCTCGATCTTGTTGACATCAACATGAGTGGGCAGCCGGAACGAGCGCTCGAAAGCGCCATAGCACCTCTCGATGCGGTGATAGTTTTTGCTCTTGTCCTCTTTCTCCTGCTTCTTTTCACCGCGGATCGAAACCACGCCGCCTTCATAGCTGATCTTCACATCATCCTTGGAGAGGCCGGGCAACTCAGCGGTGACCTCGTAGCTGTCCGCCGTCTCGCTGATGTCCACCGCCGGATCCCACGCGCTGCGCCGCAGCGAGGTCTCGAACGATTCACGATCGAACATGCTGCTGAACAGCCGGTTCATTTCCGCCTGCATGTTCAGCATGTCACGAATGGGACTCCAACGCACGATTGACATGGTTGAACACCTCCTCGGAAAGTTTGCTGAGAACCTGTCTTTGTTTCGTTGTCATCGCTGCTGTCGTTTTGCACCCGGAAAACTGGCAACCGGCATGCCAGACACATTCGACCAGATTAAGTATTTGTTTTCTCGTTGGGCAACCGGCAGGCAATGACGACCAGCTCTGAATTTTTGACTAGCGCATGCCGACTTTGTCTCTTTGTGGCAGTCATGATGTCAGCGGCAATGTGACTGGACTGAAATTTTTTCAGACTTGCTCGAAAGGTGGATGAAGCAATGCTGCAGCCCCCAAAATTGACCCATGTCAACGCCAGCGGCGAAGCCACGATGGTGGATGTGGGAGAAAAGGAAGTGACCCGTCGGGAAGCCGTTGCGCGCGGTGAAGTCCTGATGCAGCCGGAAACCATCGCGTTGCTGGCTCGTAAAGCTCTGCCCAAAGGTGACGCGCTTGCGGCCGCGCGTCTGGCCGGCATCATGGCCGCCAAAAAAACCGGCGAATTGATTCCATTGTGCCATCCCCTCGGCCTTGATTATATCGACGTCCAGATCAACGTGCAGTCCGACCGGCTTGCCCTCGAGGCCACCGTTCGTTGTAGCGGCAAAACCGGCGTGGAGATGGAAGCGCTGACCGCAGTGGCGGTTGCCGGCTTGACGTTGTATGACATGTGCAAAGCGGTGGACCGCGAGATGGTGATTGGACAAATCCGATTAGTGAAAAAAAGCGGCGGCCGCAGTGGCGAATATCGCCGTCCGGGAGAAGAGTTTGCGCCGGAGGGCGCAGCCGCCACGTCTTGACTGCCGGCTGACAAAGTTCTTGTTCAAGGATGAAGCGCGCCTTATATTTGCAACAATTTTGTCACTTCACCGCGCCTGGCAGAGAAAGGCTGGTGGAGTGGAGGTGGCTCCCGCTTTCGCATTCAACCAAGGCAGAGAATATTCATGTCAGAATCCAAATCCACAGATCTGTCGCGGCTGCGCATTGATCGCAGCCGTTCCGAAACTTCCAACAGCACCATCCGCCGGCGCGGCAGAATGATTTTGTGGGGCTTGCTGGGCGCAGCGGTGCTGCTGGTGTTGTTCTTTCTGTTCCGTGCGGGATTCAGCACGACAGTGGAGGTGGAAGCCTACAATGTCATCGCAGTATCGCCGGCGCAGCAAAATGCCGTTTTGACGGCGAGTGGTTATGTGGTGGCGCAGCGCCAGGCCGCGGTGGCTTCCAAGGGCACCGGCCGGCTGGTCTATCTCGGGGTGGAGGAGGGGGATCAAGTCAAGGAGGGGCAAATCATCGCGCAGCTCGAGCACAGCGATTTGGATGCGGCGCTGGCCGAGGCGAAAGCCAGCCTCAATCAAGCGCTGGCCAATCTGGAACAGGCCCGGGCGGAACGTGCCGATGCCGAAGCGAATTTCATCCGGCATCAGAAGCTGCTGGCGGATCAATTGATCGCGCGCTCGGCATACGATGCCGCCGAAGCTCGCTTCAAACGTGCGCAAGCCGCGGTGGGGGCGGGGGAAGCAGCAGTCCAGGTTGCCCGCACGCGCGTGCGCGCCGCGGAAATCGCGCTGGAGTATACCAACATCCGCGCACCCTTTGACGGCACCGTGCTCACCAAAAATGCCGACGTCGGCGAAATTGTGGCTCCCTTCGGCGCAGCCACCACCGCACGCGCTGCCGTGGTCTCGATTGCCGACATGGCCTCGCTCGAAGTGGAGGCGGACGTTTCGGAATCCAATATTCAGCGCATCCAGCCGGGGCAATCGTGTGAAATCGTGCTCGATGCTTATCCGGATACGCGTTATCCCGGGGTGGTCAGCAAGATTGTGCCCACGGCCGATCGCGCCAAAGCCACGGTGCTGACCAAAATCAAATTCGTCGAGCGGGATCAGCGCGTGCTGCCCGAGATGAGCGCCAAGGTGACCTTTCTCGCGCAACCGCCGGCAACGGCAAGCATCAACAATGAGCGGAAAATTCTCATCCCGTCCTCGGCGCTGACGACACGCAACGGAGAACAGGTGGTTTTTGTCATCCGCGACGGCAGTGTCATCGCGACGCCCGTGGCGGTGGCCGGCACCAGCGGCAGCCAGCTCGAAGTGCGCAGCGGCCTGTCGGAAGGCCAGCAAATCGTGCGCACGCCCCCGGCAAATTTGCAGGATGGGATGAGAGTGAAGGTGGTGGTGAAATAGCCGGAAAGGAGAGTGAGGGATCATGGAAGAGCTCAAGTCTTTGATCGAATGCGGAGATTGTCTGGTTGTTCTTCGGGACTATCCCGACAATTTTTTCGATTTGATCATCACCTCGCCACCCTACGCCGACAGCCGGGAAAAGACCTATGGTGGAATCAAGCCGGATCAGTACGTGTCGTGGTTCCTGCCACGAAATGAGCAATTCCTTCGTGTTTTGAAACCCTCCGGCACTTTTATTTTGAACATCAAGGAACGCGTTGTCGATGGCGAGAGGCACACATACGTCATCGAGCTGATCCTGGAATTGCGCAAGCAGGGATGGCTCTGGACGGAAGAATTCATTTGGCACAAGAAAAACTGCCATCCCGGGAAATGGCCAAACCGATCTGGGCTCGGGAACGACATCACAAGCGGCTCAGAAACTGCGACGGAATTCTCTCGGTATCCAGGTTTTGCCGGAATACGCGGAGATGGCAAAGCAAAAACTCAAAAGAGAAGAACTTCCTCTTTTTTCGCGAGCATGAGAAGTATGCCTGACCTGACCATGGAAGAACTCACCCGCTTCATTGTGCCGAGCATCCAGGAGTTTCACCGAAGGCGACTCGATAGTATTCGAAACCTGTCATTAAAAAGAAGATTTTGTTGAGAAAAAATCCCTGCTTGTTCAAAGCCAAAAATTTGAACACTGCTCACAGCCTGGTGCAATCCTTGCTGGATGCCCATCTCTCCTCGCAACGAGGAAGGGATTTTTGGGGAATTCCTGGATATGCTTGCCATTTTTATTTGCAATCGCGTATATGGCGGAAGAAAATCATCGGCCGAGGGGATTGATTTGGAGTTTGAACAAGATCATCATAAATACATCATCTCGATAAAATCGGAGCCCAACTGGGGAAACAGCCGTCAAATTGCCAGGATGAAGGATGATTTCAGAAAAGCCAAACGCATTCTCGGAAATCTCGCGCCCAACCTGAACATTGTTGCAGTCAACGGCTGTTGTTATGGCCGGGATGACAAACCCAACAAGGGAGATTATCTCAAACTTTGTGGTCAGAGATTCTGGGAATTCATTTCGGGCAATGCAAGTCTGTACCTCGATATCATCGAACCCCCGGGATACAGGGCCAAGCAGAAAAGTGACGAGTTTGCCGCAGAATATTCCAGCGTCGCGAACAAATTCACGCTGGAATTTTTGCAAGATTATTGTGATGCCCAGCGGCAAGATTTTGTGGGAAAAACTCGTGCAACTCAATTCCGGCAAGAGGGTCTGAGTTGTCGTGGCAGTTGGAATGAGATTCATTTCACAGGAAAGGGCTTATGCCGAACAACATCGTCGAAGTCAAAAACGTTTCCAAATCATACCACCGCGACAGCCTGGCAATTCGCGTGCTGGAGAACATCAACCTGAGCGTGCCCGAGGGGGAATTCCTGGCGTTGATGGGGCCTTCCGGCTCGGGCAAGTCCACTTTGCTGAATCTGATCGCGGGCATCGACCGCCCCGACAATGGCCGCGGCGCGATCATCGTGGCCAATGAAGAGATCACCAAGCTGACGGAATCCCAGCTCGCCAACTGGCGGGCACGCCACATCGGTTTTGTCTTTCAGTTTTACAATCTCATCCCCGTGTTGACGGCATTCGAAAACGTCGAGTTGCCGCTGCTGTTGACCCATCTCTCCAAAAGTGAGCGCCGCGAGCGCGTGCAGATCGCGCTCAACGTGGTGGGCTTGAGCGACCGCATGCACCATTACCCCAAACAGCTTTCCGGCGGGCAGCAGCAGCGCGTGGCGATTGCGCGCGCCATCGTGGCGGATCCCACGCTCATCGTCGCCGATGAGCCGACCGGTGACCTCGACAAGAATTCCGCCGTCGAGGTGCTGTCCCTGCTCGAGCGCCTCAACCGGGAATTCAACAAAACCATCATCATGGTCACGCACGACCAGCGCGCCGCCGACAAGGCGCACACCGTGCGCCATCTCGACAAGGGTGAGCTGGTATGAAAGTCTTCAAACTGATTTTCAAGAATGCCCTGCGCCACAAGCTGCGCACCCTTCTCACCATGCTGGGCATTGCCGTGGCCCTGCTGGCCTTCGGGTTGATTCGCACGGTGATCAACGCCTGGTATGCCGGGGTCGAGGCCTCCGCCCAAAACCGTCTGGTCACCCGCAGCGCGGTTTCACTCATTCAACCGCTGCCGCTGGCCTATCGCGAGCAATTGTTGAAGGTGCCGGGGGTGAAATCGGTGGGCTATGCCAACTGGTTCGGCGCTTATTACGGCGACCCCAACAATTTCTTCGCCAATTTCGCGGTGGATGAGAACTATCTCGAGATGTACCCGGAATTCGTCGTACCGCCCGAGCAGAAGGAAAGCTATTTGCGGGAGCGCAATGCCTGTGTCGTCGGCCGCAAACTGGCGGAGCGCTTCGGTTGGAAACTCGGTCAAACCGTCACGCTCACCGGCACCATCTTTTTCGGCGAGTGGGATTTCGTGATTCGCGGCATCTACGCCGGCGCGCAGCCGGGGACCGATGAGACCGCCTTCCTGTTTCACTGGGACTATCTCAATGAACGCATACGCGAAACCAATCCCGGCATGGCCGACAACGTCGGCTGGTACATGCTGTTGATCGACAATCAGGCGAATCCCGCGGTGGTGTCCGAAACCGTCGATGCCATGTTCCAGAACAGTTTCGCCGAAACCAAGACCGAGACGGAGCGCGCCTTCCAGCAGAGTTTTGTCTCGATGTCGGGCGCCATTCTCGCCGCGATGGAGGCGATCTCGGTGGTGGTGGTGTTCATCGTGCTGCTGGTGCTGGCCAACACCATGGCGATGACGGCGCGCGAGCGCATGGCGGAGTATGCCGTGCTCAAGACGCTCGGCTTCCGCCCCTTTCACCTGGTCGGGTTGATTGGCGGCGAATCGCTGGTCATTGCACTGGGCGGCTTTGCCGTCGGCCTGGTGCTCATGATTTATGTGTGCAACGGTTTTGCCACCTTTCTCACCTCGAATCTCGGCAATTTCTTCCCGGTGTTCGAGTTGAAGAACCTCACCATCATTTTGGCTTTTGTTTCCGCGGTTTTGGTGGGTGTGTTTGCCGCGGTTTTTCCGGCGTGGCGCGCCGTGCGCATGCATATCGCCGACGGTTTGCATCGTGTGGCCTGAGCGGCTGTTTGAACTGGTCAATCCTGGGCGCAAGAACTCCATGAAAATTCCCTTCAGTTACAGCTTTCGCAATTTGTGGACACGACGTCTGACCACGATTTTGACACTGTCAGGCGTGGCGCTGGTCGTCTTCGTCTTTGTCGCCTCGTTGATGTTGTCCGAAGGCCTGCGACAAACGCTGGTGGCCACCGGCGTGGAAGACAACGCCATCGTCATTCGCCGCGCCTCCCAGGCGGAAGTGCAAAGTGCCGTTTCCCGGGAGCAGGCGAACATCATCAAAACCCAGCCCGAAGTCGCGCTCGATGAAAGCGGCAAGCCGCTGTCCGCCAGTGACGTGGTGGTGCTGATTTCGCTGGCCAAGCGTTCAAACGGCGAGCCGACCAATGTCGTGGTGCGCGGCACCTCGCCGGAAGGGCTGGCCCTGCGTGCGCAGCAGGTGAAGCTGATCCGCGGCCGCATGTTCGAGCCCGGCCTGCGGGAGCTGATCGTCGGCAAATCCCTGCAGCAGCGCTTTCAGAGTTGTGAGTTGGGCGGAACATTGCGCATGGGGGGGACGGATTGGCAGGTGGTCGGCGTGTTCGACGGCGGCCGCACCGGTTTCGATTCGGAAATCTGGGGCGATGTTGAAGTCATCATGGCGGCCTGGCGGCGGTCGATGTTTTCCTCGGTCACTGTGCGGCTGCGCGATCCGCAGCAATTCGAAGCGTTGCGACAGCGCCTGGAAAGCGATCCGCGCATGGTGGTGGAAGTGAAGCGCGAGAAGCAGTATTATGACGAACAATCCAAGTTCATGGCTGTTTTCATCAATGTGCTGGGCACGGTGGTGACCTTTATCTTCAGCTTCGGTGCGATGATCGGCGCGATGATCACGATGTATGCCGCCGTCTCGAACCGCACACAGGAGATCGGCACTTTGCGTGCGCTGGGATTCCGGCGGCGCAGCGTGCTGGCTGCATTTCTAATCGAGTCGGTGCTGCTGGCCGTGCTCGGCGGCCTGGTGGGTGTCCTGCTCTCCTCACTGCTGCAGTTCGTCTCGATTTCCACCACCAATTGGAACACTTTTTCAGAGCTGGCATTCCGCTTCAAGCTTTCCCCCGGCATTGTCCTGCAGGCGTTGATCTTTGCAGTGATCATGGGCTTGGCGGGTGGTTTTCTGCCGGCCGTGCGCGCCTCCCGGCTGAAAATCGTGGAGGCGTTGCGGACGGAATAACAGCCGGGCAGTGCAGTTGGAATGATCCGGATCGATTGGCCGTCTGCCACCGGCTGTGCCTGCGGCGGGGTCTGACACTTCTGAGGGGAGAGGGATCACATTGGGCATTTGCAGAGGATGCCCGGAATTCTCACAAAGGGTCCGGTGTTTTGTAAATCCCAGCCCGGTCAAGGTGGAAACGTTTGGGGACAATCATGCATTATCCCGGCGCCACCACTGCCGGGGGTGACAGGAGGAATGTCAATGAAATCCGCCGCCTGGTCCGGCAGTGCCTGATCAAGCCACCAGTTTCGATCACGACATTGCCGGGAAGCAACGTATCAAGCATTCCGCAATCGTCGTCACGAAAAAATCATGATCGTGTCGGTCGATGATGAGGGCGGACTCATGCACAATAGCCCCGAGGCGGTCAGCATGGTTTGCGATGCCCGTTCCCGCCGTATGTCTGACAGCCGCCAGACCGCAAGATCAAAATGCTGAATCATCCGCTTCCATCCTGGCTGAATGAGATTGAGCTGTGGGGTTTTTCGCCGCCGGCTCAGGCAGTTTGATTTCTCCCGCCCTCAGCCATTTGACCATCACAAAAACCAGCGGCCCCGAAAACAGGGCCAGCACACCGATCAGCAACTGGCGCGGCTGGAACAAACCATTCTCGAAAACGGTGCTGTTGATCGCCAGCAGCGCCATCACCCAGGTGGGCAGCATCAGCAGCACCAGCGCCGGCTTGCCCAGTGGAATTTTGAAAGGCCGCGGCGCGCCGGCGTGTGTGTGCCGCATTTTCCAAACGTTGGCATACAGCAAGATGTAACTCGCGATTTGAAACCAGGCGTAAATGATGATCAATTGTGTGAAATCGAAGAGCGTGAGCAGGCTGTAGGTGAGGCTGCCCCACAGCAAGGCCTGGGTGGGCGTGCCAAAGCGCGGGTGTATTTGTGTGAGAAAAGCCGGAAGAAATCCGTCCTGCGCCAGAGTGAGCGGATAGCGCGAGGTTGCCAGCATGGTCACATTCAACAACAGCGCGTTGCTGCACAGCGCGCTGGCGGTCATGCTGTGGCCCAGCCAGTTCCCGCCGATTCTGGCGGCTGCGGTTGTAAAGTAGGCGTCCGACCATTCCTGCCAATTGCCCAGCGCGGCCAGCGCTGCCATGGTGGGCAAAACGTAGCTCAACATCGCCATGATTGCCGCGAGCAGGAGCGCCGGGGGAAAGGTCCGTTGCGGGTGTTCGACCTCTTCCGCCGCGGCCGAAAGCTTGTCATAGCCCGAGTACAGCCAGATCGCGAGCACCACCGAGCTGCTGAAGCCACCGGCCAGGCTTTTGCCGGGTGCGACCAGCGGTGTAAAGGGATTGTGCTGCCATTGCATCACTCCGAAAACCAGCAACAGCACAAATGGCAGCAGCAACACGGCGCTCAGCACAATTGCAGTGTTGCCCACCACCCGGATGCCGCGCAGATTGAGCAGATGCATGCACCAGATCAACGTCAGACAGACCAGCCAGTGGTGCAGGCCGGTCATCCCGGGAAACCAAGTTTGCAAATAGTTCGCAAAGAGCACGGCGAACAGGCCATTGGTGACGATGCCCGTCATCCACGCCCACCAGCCGGCCTGGAATCCCCAGAAATCGCCAAAAGCCAGACGTGACCAGCGATACTGCCCGCCCTCGAGCGGCAGCATGGTGGTCAGTTCACTCACGGCGAATGAGGCCGGCAGACTGAACAGAAAGGGCATGAGCACAAGTGTGAGCAGTGCCATCCCGGGACCCGCGGCCGGGATCATGTTTTCGACGCCAAAGGCACCGGCGCATACCGCGCCATAGATCATGAAGGCGAGTTGCAGGAAAGTGGCTTTTTTGATGGCGGCGGCCATCGCGGCTCCGAATCGAGTTGTGAGAAATGGGAATGGTGAGTGCAACGGATTGACAGCATGAACATTGGGAGCTGTCAGCGATGGGCGGTTGCTGACAGTTGCCGTTTTTTTTGACAAGGCGCGGCGGCTCAACCCGGAAAGTGGCCGTTTCCGGAAAATTCCCGGTGATTTTTGTCCGCAGGATGCCATGACATGAGGGCGGCTGGCACTCGGGGATGAAACTTGCAGGCGGCCCTGAGTGCTTTCCACAATCTGTCAGCAGCGGGAGCGGCGAAGCACGGCAGGCGGGAGCCGGCACGCAACACCCGGCGCAGCATCATCACTCCGCGCATCGGATAATTCGCCAAGTCCGTTGTTGGCCGGCGGAAATGCATCGCGCCCGGATTCGGCGTCATCCCGGACGGTTGCGACGATTGCAGCAATTGCGGAAGGCCAGCCCGCTGCCGCAGCAACAGGATTTCTCTGTCTCAAAGCGCCGGCAGAGCACCCTTGTCAATTTTTCGCCGGGCTGACAGGGAGCCTGCACGCCTTTGCGGGAGACCAGTGGATCGCGCCAGGGATCATGTGCGGCATGCCGCAATCTCTGCTGTGAGTCTCGCCTCACTTCGCTTGATGCCATTCATCTGGCCGCACGGGCGATGGAGACGGTTCGGCTGCGATGGCTGGCGCTCAACCAGTGCGCCGAGAAGACAGCGGTGGCGCGAATATATCGCAAGCTCTCGGGATTGTCAAGCTGCAGGGTGGAGGCTGATCATCCGGGCAGGCGGCCGGCTGCAGGCGTGAATTTCCCCTTGCATTTTCAAACGAAAATTGACACTATCTCGCCCGCTTTCAGCGGTGTTGCGCTTTGGTTTGTTGCCGACGCGGCACGCAAACCGGAATCGTGGAGAGACCTGCCAACTGGTGATGCAACCAATGACAGCGTATACGGCCAGTGAAATGATGGTGGCGCGCGCCAGCCGCGAGCTGCAAAATGATGATGTGGTGTTCGTCGGCATTGGGTTGCCCAACATGGCCTGCAACCTGGCGCGCTTGACGCATGCGCCCCGCCTCACACTGATCTATGAATCGGGCGCGGTGGGCGCGGTGCCGGAGCGCCTGCCGGTTTCCATCGGTGATCCTGCCTTGGTGGCGGGATGTTTGTCGGTGTGTTCCCTGCCGGAGGTGTTCTTGTACTATTTGCAGGGCGGGCGCATCACGGTTGGTTTTCTCGGAGGCGCGCAGATTGACCGGTTTGGCAACATCAATTCCACGGTGATCGGTGATTACGCCGCGCCCAAAGTGCGCCTGCCGGGCAGCGGCGGTGCGAGTGAGATTGCCACGCTGGCGCAAAAGATTCTGATCATCACTCCTCTGAAGAAACGCAATTTCCCCGAACGCGTCGATTTTCTCACCAGTCCCGGCTTTCTCACCGGCGGTGGCGCGCGCGTAGCCCTCGGCCTTGCCACCGAAGGACCCAAGGTCGTGGTCACAGACCTGGGCGTTTTCCGCTTCGATGCCGAAACCCACGAGATGATGCTCACCGACCTGCATCCGGGGGTGTCGCTCGAGCAGGTCAAAGAGAATGTCGGCTGGCCGCTGAAGATTGCGGCTGATCTCCACACCACCGCACCGCCCACCGCCGAGGAGTTGCGCCTCATCCGCGAAGAGCTTGATCCCAACCGCGTCTACATCTGAGCGCTGACGATTACCGCCCTCAGTCCTCAAAGCGCCGCGGCCTTTGCACGCATGGCACCGGCTGCTGTAAATGGCTGCGGTTGATTCATTGCCATGCTGCGGGCTGAAGCCTCCCGTACCTGCTTTTTCATCCTGCCGGCATTTTCTCCGGTGTTGGAATGATCCGGTCCCTGCGGTGAATGCGGCGCCAGGTAGATTTTCTGCAGAATGAGGCGTTTTTGTCACGCAGAAAATGCGGGCCGACAAGTCTGTACTCCGCTGTCTTACCATCCTGTACGATTTTCCTTCCAACCAAATTCTCTCTTGCGTTTGAATCCCCCTGTTTCATGACTTTCTCTTGCCAGAGGCGGAGCACGGCGGGGCGCCGTCAATGGTGAGCGCACTGTCAGGTTCGGACAACATATGGGAGTGGGCTGGCGGGCGCGGCGGTGCGCTTTTTTGTGTGTGGCTTACGCCCGCGAGCAGTTGTGCCGGTATTGAGTAAGGCAAATGAAGGCCGGCTTTGCGATTGTTCATTCGACTTGACAGGAGCAGGCTGACATGCACGGCCGGCTGATCATGGCCGGGGAGGCTGGGAATGACGGGCTTTTCGTGGTGTGGTTTTCCGCCGTGTGAAATCGCCTGTTGTGTTGAATACGCATTCCCTTAACATGGCTGTATATATCTGATGTTGAGTAACAACTGGATATTGCATCTCGAATTGCGTGAACCCAATGTCTCAAACTCACATTCGCCTACGCGAAATGATCGACGGGCTGTGCCAAAGATTCACTCATACTTTTGGCGCTTCCTATTGCGGCATCTCCGTGACGGCTGATGGTTCAGCACGCTTTGTCGCACCGGGCAGTGAGGTGGCAGAGGAGACGATTCTGGCCGCAACTCCGGCGTTGTGCCTCGCGATTACGCCGCCGGGAGGCCGCTCCGAGCATGCTGGTTTGCCGCAGGCAACGGAGACGCTTGCCGATCGCCAGCCGGCGCACAGCCCCGAGGCGGAATTGACGGAAGCGATTGCAGCAGCATGCCGCAGCGCCCGGCCGATTCTGCGCTTTGATCTTTACCCCGCCTTCACGGAAAACGGGCAGAGCACGCCGCTGGGCTCTTTGTATCTCGCCTTCGCCCAGCCCCGGCCGCTGACCTCCGCGGAGGTGTCGGCGTTACTGGCCATGGCCGAGATGACGGCGACGGTGCTGACTTTCACCCGACCCAAAACGCTCGAAGCCATTGCGGGCGGATGGCTGCCCATGCTCGGGCAGACAAGTCCCGCCACCAGCCTGCTGGATTATCCGTTTCTGGAGGCCAAGAAACATTGGATCAAGGCCTTCGAACGCGAGTATCTCGGCCAGCAGCTTGTCAGGCACGCCGGCAACATTTCGATGGTGGCGCGCGCGGCCCGCATCAGCCGGTACACCGTTTATGCCCTGCTCAACAAATTTCAGCTTTCCGCCAAGTCCTACAAAAGAAAGAAATCGAACGGGGCATCGCGCGGATTGCCGGAAGCAAAAAAGCCGCAACCCATTCTTGAATCGGCTTGCAAGAGCGAGGCAGACGAACCCAACCGGGAATAGAGGCCAGTGGGGTTGAGGATCTGTGTTCAGACATTGTTTTCCTCTGCCTGCGCCATTTGCCTGCACACGTTTCAGCGATCAAGTCAAGAGCATCCGTCATCCGCACGATTGCATTGGCCACCGCCGTGAGGCGCATCTGCCGGACACTGCCGAAAGATTGCGTGATTGTGCAGCCCCGGACGGGCAGTGTCTTGCGGCACACTCCTCGCAAGGCTGGCAGCGGGATGGCCATCGCACCATGCGTTACGATTGCGCTGCTGACCTCCTTTGACAATCAACGTTGTGTCATTGCATTGCATGAATCGTTTCAACGGGAGAGAGCTTCGATGCAAGAGGCGACATTGGTTGGCCATCAGGTGAGCGAAACGCCAGCCAAAACAGTGCCGAACAACGGCATTTCCACCTCTTCGCGGCGGGAACAAGCCTATCAGCGCTACGATGAGACCTTACGGCCGGGTGCTGCGGGGTCCAAAGGCGCACTGGCCCCGGGCAGCCGTCCCGGCGTGACGGGGAAAGCTCCCTCTGCCCTCCAGCGATTCCTCGGGAATTTCATTATTTCGCCCTTTTTCCTGTTTGGGTCCCTGTTGATCATTCTGCTGGTCCCGGAAAAACTGGTTAAAAAAATCTCGGCCCCCTTCTCCGGCATCAACTGGTGGGAGCAGTTCGGCAAGCGGTGCTTCGACTTTTGCGCGGCGGTGTTGGGGTTCATCATGTCATCGATTCTTTTTTTGATCGTGCCCATTCTCATCCGGCTGGATTCCAAGGGATCGGTTTTTTACGGGCAGCAACGGGTGGGGATCAATCTGCGCCGCCGGGAACGCCGCCAGGTCGCCATCGCCGTGGCGTATGACCGCCGCCGGGGCGAACGCCGGCGCCACGATGTTTACGGCCGGCCCTTCACGGTTTACAAGTTTCGCACCATGCGCCAGGATGCCGAGAAATACAGCGGTGCCGTTTGGGCGCAGAAGAACGATCCGCGCGTCACCCGTGTCGGCCGCATCCTGCGTTTCACCCATGTCGATGAGATTCCGCAATTCCTCAATGTCCTGTTGGGCGATATGAGCATGGTGGGCCCGCGGCCGGAACGGCCACAGATCATTCCCAAGCTGGTCAGCCAGGTGCCCAATTATGTGCGCCGCCTCGAGGTGAAACCGGGCATGACGGGCAATGCCCAAATTTATTGCGGCTATGATGAGACCATCGAGGATGTGCGGGAGAAAGTCCGCTATGATTTGATGTACGTCAAGAATCACAATCTCAAACTGGACATCCTGCTGCTGTGGAAGACCCTGTGGATGATCATTCGCGGCAAGGAAGAAGCAGACTGATTGCCGAGCATGGAGGTTCCTGAACATGTTTGCGAGCACGGCCCCGCCGCGTCCCGGGGTCAAGGCCCGGCGGTGGAGCATGGCGGCTCTGCTGCTGTGCGGCATCGCGGGGGAATGCGGCTGGGCGCAGACCGAGAGCGCGACACCGCCGGCGGGGGAAGTGCTGGCGAAATCGCAAATTTTGACCCGGCCGACGGGCGCCCTGGTTTTTTTGCAAGGTGAATATGGGTTGGCGGGCCGTGCGCCCTACACGGTCACCTATTTCCTGCGCGGCCATTACCGCATCAAAACCAAGTTGCGCGGTTACGAAGACTGGTCGACCGATTACTATTTCAACGGCAGGGGCAACGACAAGATTTCCATCAAGCTTTCCCCCAAAACCCGGCTGAAAGCTTTCGCGCGTTCGGCGTTGGTGCCCGGGATGGGGCAGGCCTACAGCGACCAGCGGGTGAAGGGTATGATCATCAGCGCGCTGCAGTTCAGTTCACTCGCGATTTTCGTGCGGCAGGAATGGCGCTATCGTGACAGCATCGATGAATTCAATCGTGCGCTGGCGGCTTTTCAAAACGACGCCAATCAGCGCGACCGTCTCACCGCTGCACAGGCCACCCTGGATCAGCGCTATGAGCTGCGGCAACGTTGGGCGATCATCACCGCCAGCGTTTACCTCTACAATTTGATTGACGTCATCGCATTTTTTCCCTCCTACCATCGCCATGGTGTGGAACTCAGCATGACCGCCAGCCCGCCGATGGATGTCACCGGCAGCACCGCCCAGGTGGGCGTGCGCGCCCGCTTTTGATTTCGCAGTTCGAGAGGACGTAATCGTCAAGGCATGACACCATGAGAAAGCAAGGAATCTTTCCGCGTCAGTCGCCGCGCTGGCGGGCCGGCTGGCATGCCGCCGCCCTGCTCGCGCTGGGTCTGGCTTTGTGGACCTGCGCGCAGAAACCGACCAGTCCCGACACCACCGGTGATTTTTCGGTTGTTCCCACGAATCTCGCGCTCGTGCTCGGCGACCGGCAACTCAGCCTGGCGTGGACCATTCCCGACCCGGGCGGGGTGAGAAACTTTCGCATCTATCGTTTCGACAGCTCACAGATCGTGATCACGCCGCCCAACAAGATCGAACGCCGGTTCAAATTGCTCGATTCCACGCGTGCGCTCAACTACGTCGATCGCACGGTGCGCAACGGCGTGACCTATTTCTATCAAGTCAGCGCGGTTTCCAACAAGGGGTATGAGGGGCCGCGTTCCGCCGAGGTCGCCGGCCGGCCGAATGTTTACGGCGTCCGCATCGCCAGCGGTGTCAACATCACCCGCGATCCCAAGATTGTGCTCACCATCACGGCGCCGGCCACCACGGTGTTGATGAAGGTCAGCAACGACACCGCGCTGTCGCGCGTTTCCTGGCAGCCCTTTCTCGCCTCGCTCAACTGGACGCTGTCCGCGGGCGACGGTCAAAAGACAGTCTATCTCAAGCTGCGCGATCGCGACGGCAGTGAAAGCAGCATGCTGGCCAGCGATCCCATCATCCTGGACACCAAGGCCATCATTACCAGCGTGACGGAAAACACCGGCGGCACCCCCAAGCAAAGCAACCAGATCATTCACTTCACGCTCACGGCCGGCGAGCCCAATGGCCGCGCCTTTATCGACATCGTCAATGCGGTGAACGATATTCTGCTGTTCGACGACGGCAGCAACAACGACAGGGTCGCGAATGACGGCATTTACGAAGTCGACTACCGCATCCCCGGTGATGTGGAAATTGCACAGGCGAAGATCAGAGGCCGTTTTACCGACCAGGTGGGCAATGTTGCCACGCCGTTCCTGGCGGCTACGCAGGTGACCATTCTCAAAGTGCCGGACGCGGTGCAGTTGTTCACGCCGGTGCCCACCGGCAGCCCGAGCAATGCCCTGCGTCTGACCTGGAGCGTCTCCAGCGAGGCGGATTTCGCGAATTACGCCCTCTATCGCAGCCGCACGAAAAACTTCACGCCTTCACCCGGCCTGCTGATTGAACGGGTGACGGTGCAGCAGACCACTTCCTATATCGATGCCAATTTGCAGCCGGGCGTGTCCTATTATTACCAAATCGTGGTGAATGACATCGGGGGCTTGAGCAGCAAGCCGAGCAATGAGGTGGAGGGCAAAATCAGCCCCGACGCCCCGCCAGCCGCGGTCACGCTCAACACGCCGCTGCTGGTGGGCGATGGCACCAGCAAGGTGCAGCTCTCCTGGTCGCAGAGTGGCGATCGCGACTTTGCCAGCTATCGGGTGTACCGCTCGCTCACGCCGCGGGTGGATTCGCTGTCCACGCTGGTCACCGCCATTGTTGACATCGGCGGCAACGTTTTTGTTGACGAGGGTCTGAGTGCCTCCACCACCTATTATTACCGCGTCTATGTCACCGATCAGGGACGCAACGCCACCGGCAGCAACATCGAATCCGTCACCACGGCGCAGAACACGCCGCCTTTCCCGGTGACGCTGGCGCAGCCGGCGGTGGTGGACACCTCCTCGCTGCGGTTGTCGTGGTCGCAAAGCCTGGACGCCGATTTTGCGTCCTATCGCATCTTCCGCTCGGAAATCCCCGGTGTCACCAACGGTACGCGCGGCAAGGATGCCCAGGGCAATGACGTGGATGTGCTGATTGCCATTCTCAATGCCAACCCGGGCAACACGACCTACACCGACACCAATCTGCGTTCGACCAGGACCTACTATTACCGGGTGTTCGTGTACGATCGTGGCAATCTCTCCTCCGGCAGCAACGAAGTCAAGGCAAGGATTCGTCCGTGAAGGCACCTCGCAGCAGGCCTGCTCCAAGCAAAACGCCGCACGCACGACTTTTTTTCGAAGGAGCGAAAAAAGCATGAATCTCATTCGGCGGCCTCTCGGGTTGCTGGTGCTGCTGAGTCTGGCAGGCTTCACCGGCGCCGCCCGGGCGCAGGATTACGTTTTGGAGAAGGGTGATGTCATTCAGGTGGCCTTTTGGCAGGAGCCCTCGCTCAACACCCAGGCGCGTATTGATGCCGAGGGCAAGATCGATCTGCCGCTTATCGGCCGGGTGCCGGCCGGTGGCAAAACCATCGCACAATTGAGCAGCAGCATCGTTGAGAAGATCTCGGTTTATAACAAAAAAATCACGCAAGCCACCGTGACGGTGATCGAATACGGCAGCCGTGCGATCTACATCAGCGGTGCGGTGGCGCGACCGGGCAGGTATACTTTTCAGGAGCTGCCCAATGTGTGGAAGGCGATTCTCGAGGCCGGCGGGCCGGCCGCCAACGCCCAGTTGTCCCAGGTGCAAATCTTTCGCGGCGGAGAGACTGCCAGCCGCATCGAAACCGTTGATGTGACCTCGGCCTTTGAATCCGGCAATGTGAAGGACCTGCCCCGCTTGCAGCCCGGAGATTATCTCAATGTCCCCAGCATCACACCGCCCACGGCGGGCGGCGGGGCGGAGGGCGGCATGTCACCCACGGCGATTGCCGGCAATCCGCGCAACGCCATCTATGTTTTCGGGATGGTGGCGCGGCCAGGCGTTTATCCCTTTGAAAAGGATTTGGATGTTTTGCAGGCGATCGTGCGCGCCGGCGGGCCGGCGATGATGCAAACCAGCAGCAACAATCGCGCGCCGATCGAGCCGGATTTGCGGCGGGTGCGGTTGATCAGCCTGGGGGCGGAGACCCCGGTGGTTTATGTCATCAACATCAAAGACTACACCAAGCAGGCGGCGCCGTTGCCGTTGCCCTTGCGGCCGGGCGACACCATTTACATTCCCGGACGCGCCAACTACGGCAGCTTCATCCTGGCCAACACGCTGGTGCAGGTGCTCACCGGCACCGTCTCGATTTTGACCTCTTATCTGTTGTTGAACACGTTGCTCGGACAAAACTGACACGATCGCGCACACATGACAACCGGCGGAAAAATCGATCCTCGCAGCCTCTGGCAGCTTGCGCGGCGACGCAAATGGTTTCTCATCATCCCTCCCCTGGTGGCTTTGCTGGGCGCCTACTACCGCATTTCCACTCTCCCCAGCCTGTACCGCTCGGAGACGGTGATTCAGATCGGCAATGCGGCGGCGCTCTCGGCGCGCATGAATGAGTTCGTCGACGGCAGCGGGGTGAAGAAACCGATCCAGATGCGCAATTTGGCGGAAGACCTGCTGGCGCAACTGTTGTCCGTCGATGTGCTGGGGGAGGTGGTCGACCGCATCAAACTCAAGCCGAGCCAGGGCATGCTGGAGGAGGCCAGGAGGGTGCAGCTCGAACACCCGGATGAAAGCCTCGATGCCATCGTGCGCCGCCTGCAGATCGAATGGCTGGCGCGGCGCTTTCTCGACGGCGGCGTGACCTTCGCCAAGCGCGGCAGTTCAATGCGCATCGCCTTCGAGCATACCGATCCCGACAAGGCTTATTTGATCGTGAAGACACTCGCCGACGTTTTCATTGAACAGAATCTCGAACGCGAGTCCAAGAGTGCCGCCATTGCCATCGGGTTCAGCAAGGAACAGGAGCAGCGTTATCAGCAGCAATATGAGGAGGCGCTGGAACGTTTGCGCCGCCTCAAGGAGCAAACCACCTTCGAGCAAACCCGCAAGCTCGCGGTCAACATGAACAATGAAGCGCAGGCCAATGCCACGCTCAATTCGCTGCAGGTTGATCTCAACCGCCAGCAGGACCTGCTGGCCGGCCTGGAGGCCAGACTCAGCGGGGTGACCGGCAACTTCTCCGTCACCGATACCCCCCGCATGCTCGAGCTGCGCCGGCGCCTGTTGCAGAAGGCGGAGGCCCTGGTGACGGTGATGATTCAGTTCGACTGGCGCGATGCCAATGTGATCAATGTCAACCAGGAGATTGCCGCCCTGCGCGAGCAATTTCGCGAAGACGTGCTGAAACAACTCGGCCCCGGCCTTGCGGCCAACGAGCTGGAGCTGGCGGCCCAGCATCAGATCGCACGCCTGGATCTCGACCTGTTGCGTCATGAGAAAAAGACGCTGGAAAACCTGCTGGAGACCTATCGCTTCAGCATTGCCAAACGGCCGGTGCAGGAGATGCAGCTCGCCGAGGCGCAAAAGCAAGTCAATGACCTGGGTGCCGTGCTTTACGCCTTTCGCAGCCAGGCGCAGCGCTCCGAGCTGGGACAGGATTTGCAGAAAACCAGCGCCGAAGAGCGCTTTCACATCATTAACCCCGCCAACCGGCCGCTGATGCCGGTGCCGCAGGACGAGGTGCAGATTCTGCTGATCGCGCTGTTCGGCGGCCTGGGTTTCGGCATTGGTGCCGTCTACCTCCTGGAGTTTTTTGATCACTCCTTCAAATCCGTGGAGGACGTCGAAACACAATTGGGCGTGCCGGTTTTGGGCGTGATTCCGCGCATCGAAATGGCAGAACCAGCCAGGGCCAAACGACCGTTCTAATGTGCTGTTACTTGTGAAAAATCCATCCACAGCCATTGTCTTTCCACAAGCAGGGATCGTGTGAAAGTTCGGCTCGCGTGCCGCCTGTTTCGCCGGATTTGTCCAACTGACCTGGCGCGCGGCCACTTGTGCATATCGCGGTAACAAACCAGCAGCGGCAGGGCGGAGCAAGCGACTGCTGCCACGGCATGGCAAGATGATCCCGGCACTCTGCCCCGGGCTGGCCCGGTGGCCGCCGGTGTATTTGAGAAACTTCTTTGTGAAAGGGTAGCAGCTTGTCAGCAAAGCGGCGATTGATCGAAGCGGTGGAAGTGACGGACGAGGGCATTCACATCGTTCGTCTGATGAAAGTTTTCGATGCTTCCAGCCTCGATGAGTTTGAAAAAGTCCTGGCCTATCTTCTGGCGCACGACAATTATCGCATTGTGGTGGACCTCACCAACGTCGAGTTCATCTCCTCGGCCGGCTGGGGCGCTTTCACCGCCGAGCTGCGTCGCGTCCGCGACAACGGCGGCGATATTCGTCTGGCCGGCATGAACCCGGATGTGCTGGATGTCTTTTTGCTGTTGGAGCTCGACAGTTTCATTAATGCCTATGATACCGTCGATGATGCCATTTTGTCCTTCGGGCATTCAGACCATGGCCCGGCCGGCCCGCAGGCACCGGCAGTCGCCACTGCCAGTTCGCCGGAACCGCCAAACAGGGAGGCCGCCGTGCCGGATTGGCTGCTCGGGCATGAATTCAAGTCTCCGGCTGCCGAGGCACCCCTGGAGGGCGAAGAGCAGGTGACCGACGCACCCGCGCTTTCGTCCGACAATGCGGAGTTTCCCGAGATGGAAGAGTCCGACGGCCGCGACGCGGAAGTGGATCCTGGCTATGGCAGTGCCTATGCGCCTTCTCTTCAGGACATGCTCAGCGGCAATGCCAATGCGTTCGTGGATTATGCTGAAGATTTGCCGGCGGCAGAAGAGGGGGAGGCGGTCACCCGTTCATCTGCAGACGAAACCGGTGGCAGCAGCGCTGATGGTTGGCATCTCGACATTGCACAGGAGCAACTTTCACAGGATGAGGCGGAGGCGAACCATGTTGCCGGCGAGGAAGCTGCCTCTGGCGCCTCTTCCACACTCCTGCCAGAGACGGAGCCGTCGTGGCAGGAATCCGGGGTGCCGCCTGCAACACCGGCACCAGAGCCTGCGTCCACGGAAGCCTTTTTCGAGGAGTATGTTCTGCAGGACATCAATGATCCCTGGATTCTCGATGAAATCGACCGGCTTCCGGAGGAATATGAGATGGAGGAGGTGAGCTGGGAGGGCGGCAGGGGTTTTACCAACGATTCCACACCGGTCGCACGGCCGCAGTCGCAAGATGAGCCAGTGACGCCTGCGAATGTGTGGGACACAGCACAAAAGCATGCCGGCAACTTTGTGCCAGCCGGGCGCAGCAGTGAAGTCCACACCGATGCCGGCAGCCTTTCGGCAACGGTGTTGCCGGCGCCGCCGCAACCGGCCGTGGAGACCAAGCCTGCCGAACGCTGGCCGCAGCCGTTTGCCGCAGCACCGCCAACAACGAGAACCGTCAGCAACAGAGAAAGTGTGCCGGCGGCGGCTGCAGCGGAGCAAAGGTACCGGACGGGCAACGGCCCGCAGCCAATTCGGCAATCACACGCCGTGACCAAGACAAGATTCGAGGGCGACCGGCAAGCGATCATTCGCCAAATTGTAAGCCAGCATCCGCATTATGGCCCGACGATGATACAGAAGTATTTGGAAGTGCGCACTGAACCTGCGATCTTGGTCAGCCGTTCGACGGTTTACCGGTGGCTGCGGCAGGCGGGCTTGAACACCCGTGAACAGCGCCTGCAATTCGCCGGCCGGGCCGCCGTGGTGTAAGAAGCCGGCCCTCGCCCAAACCGTCACCGCGTGCTTGTGGATTCGGAAATTTCATACCACCTCGACGAGCAAACGTATGGCCGATTTTCTCTTCAATGACGTGATCAGCTCCCCCCAGGGGGAGTACTTTCTGAAGACGACCACCAACGATCCGCAGAAACAGATCACCTCCTCGTTCTTCCGCAATGGCACGCTGCTGGAGATGCGCACGCGTGATTTTGACCCCCAGTGGTCGCGCGAAATGCTGCGCGCCAAAACCCGGGAATTTCACGACGAGAAGAAGGAGGAGATCCTGATGCTCATCCAGCTTGCCGAGAAGCTGCGGGAGAGCAATCAGGCGGAGACCAAGAATCTGCTGGGCCAGGCCTTCCTGCGGCGGGGCATGTATGAGGAGGCCATCCTCGAGCTGGAGGAGGCGATCGTGCTCAACCCGCGCCTCTCCGGCATCTACAACAATCTCGGCAGCGCCTACATGGCGGTGAAACGCTACGATGATGCGATCACGGTTTTGGAGCAGGCCATTTCGATGTCGGCCGGCTATGCCGATTATCACAACAACCTGGGAGTGGCGTATCTCAAAAAGGAGTACTGCAAGAAGGCGGTGGAGCAGTTTCTGCGCGCGCTCGACAGCAACCCCTATTATGCCGAGGCCTATTTCAACCTGGCGCTGGCCTACGTGCTCAATGCCTTTACCAAGGAGGATTTTTCCCTCTCGGTCAACTGTCATCAGAAAGTGGCGGACAATATCGAGAAGGCGGCCAAGATCAACCCCTCCTACCACAATGAGTTCACGGAGCAGGGCCAAACCCTGATGCGTGAGAGGAAGTATGAGGAGGCTTATCAGGCCTTCACGCGCGCGGCAGGTCTGGTGAGCAAGCCCGCGGACATTTCCTTCATCCTCGACTTTTACCTGCGCGTCATTTATGGCAGCAAGAAGCTGAGCAGCAGTCTGATCTGGCGGCACATCCGCCAGTTGCAGGAATTGATCGAGAAATACCCCAATTACGCCGACCTTTACAATCACCTCGGCGTCGCTTATGTGATCATGAGCAAATACGTGAATCACAAAGCCATACAGCAATTCGACAAAGCCATGGCCCTCAACCCGGAGTATGAGCGCGCCCGGCGCAACAAGCGCCTGGCCGAGTATGACCACAAGGGCATGCAGTTGCTGTTCGATGCCATCTTGAGGTAGACGCCCTTTATGCCCAGATCTTCCACACAGTCGATCATCTCCTTTTTCAACGACGAGTCGCCGGAGGCCAACGAATTCCGGCGGTTGTACTCGAAGCTCAAAAATCTCTACGCCGACGCGGAGATGAAAAACTTTCTCGTCACCAGCGCCCGGATGAACGAGGGCAAAAGCACCACCGCGGCGCTGCTGGCGTGCACCATCGCGCGCTACCGCAACACCAAAACCATTTTGGTGGATTGTGATCTGCGCCGGCCGCGCGTGCACCAGCTCTTTGGCATCCCCAAGGAGGAAGGGGTGGCCGATGTGCTGACCGGCGCGCGCAAGCTCGACACCTGCTTCAAGCAAACACCGATCGAAAATTTGCGGCTGCTCACCGCCGGCGGGGTGGTGACCAGTCCGACCGAGCTGATCAATTCCCCGCGCATGCACGATTTGTTTTCCGAGATCAAATTCTATTTTGACACCGTGATCGTCGATTCCCCGCCCGTGATCCCGGTGACCGATGCCCTCATTCTGAGCCCGGAAATGGACGGTGCGCTGGTGGTGATCAAGGCCGGGGAAACCCACAAGGAAGTGGTGCGCCGCGCGGTGGATTTGATGCGCAATGCCGGTCTGAACATTCTCGGCGTCATCATCAACAACCAAAAGGGCGTGCTGCCCTACTACTACGACCACAAGTATTACGGCTATTCCTACTACCATCTCGAGGAAAAGGTGAAATAAGGATTGAGGAGCTTGTCATGGCGTTTTATCTGGTGACTGGCGGTGGCGGTTTTATCGGTTCCAATCTCGTGCGCGCGCTGCTGGAACGCGGGGAGCACGTGCGTGTACTCGACAACTTTGCCACCGGCAAACGCGCGAATCTCGCCGAGTTTGCCGGCCGCCTCGAGTTGATCGAGGGCGACATTCGCGATCGCGCGGTGGTGGAGCAGGCGTTGGCGGGTGTCGATTACGTGCTGCATCAGGCCGCGCTCGGCTCGGTGCCACGCTCCATTCAAGACCCGCTCACCTCCAACGACGTCAACGTCAATGGCACCCTCAATCTGTTGTGGGCGGCCCGGCAGGCGCGCGTCAAACGTTTCGTGTTCGCCTCCTCCTCTTCGGTGTATGGCGACACGCCCACCCTCCCCAAGGAGGAGGGCATGGCGCCCAATCCGCTTTCACCTTATGCCACCTCCAAACTCGCCGGCGAGCGCTATGCCCTTTCCTTTTGGCATGTTTACCGCCTGCCCACCGTGGCGCTGCGCTATTTCAACGTGTTCGGGCCGAAGCAGGACCCCGACTCGCAGTATGCGGCCGTGATCCCGCGCTTCATCGCCGCGCTGAAGAACGGCGTGCCGCCCGTCATCTTCGGTGATGGCGAGCAATCGCGGGACTTCACCTACATCGACAATGTGGTGCAGGCCAATCTGCTGGCGTGCACCGCGCCCGAGGCGCCCGGCCATTTCATGAACGTGGCCTGCGGGGAGCGCTACAGCCTCAACACCCTGCTGCAGGAGCTCAACCGCATCATGGGCACCAACATCACGGCCCGCTACGAAAGCCCCCGCCCCGGCGACGTCAAACACTCGATGGCGGCCATCGACCGGGCGCAGCGCCTGCTTTCTTTCACGCCCACGGTCAAGTTTGCGGAGGGCCTCGAACGCACGGTGGCGTGGTATCTCCGCCAGCCGCGCTGAGGCCGCGGGGCAATTTTCCCGAGGGCGCAAACGCAATTGCGCGTCACTGGTGGTAAATCAGTGGGCATTTTTTCCGTGGCAGAGCGGTGCGGCCGGGCCAACGGGACTTGCAGCAACAGGGACGGCTTGATTGCAAGATGTGATGCCAGGTACGGCTGATGAATCAGCAGGATTTTTGGAATGCCGGCACCGGCACTGACCGGACGGCATGGGCTTTATGGGCATCAAAAACGCACTCACCGTCGACGTCGAAGACTGGTTTCATGTCTCCCTGTTCCGCAAGAAGATTCGGCGGGACGAGTGGGATCAGCTTGCAAGCACCGTGGTGCAGAACACCTGCCGCGTCCTCAATATCTTTGCCGAAAAAAACGTCAAGGCCACATTTTTCGTGCTGGGCTGGGTCGCGGAGCGCTACCCGGAAATCGTGGTGGCGATCAAAGAGCAGGGCCACGAAGTGGCGAGCCACGGCTACGGCCATCAAATCATCTACGAGCAAACGCACAAGGAATTCGCCGCGGACGTCGAGAAGTCCCTGCTTATTCTGGAGAACATCACCGGCGAGCGGGTGCTGGGCTATCGGGCCCCGAGCTACTCGATCACGCGCGCTTCGATGTGGGCCTGGCAAACGCTGGCCGATCTCGGGCTGATTTATGATTCCAGCATTTTTCCGGTGAAACACGATCTCTACGGCATCCCCGATGCGCCGCGCTTTCCCTTCGAGATTCGCTTCGTCAATCAAACGCGCCTGATCGAATTTCCGCTTTCCACGGTGGTGTTGATGAAAAAGAATGTGCCGATGGCCGGGGGCGGCTATCTGCGGCTTTATCCCTATTGGTTCATTCAAAAGAGTGTGCGGCGGATCAACGCCGAGGGCCGTCCGGCCATCATCTATTTGCATCCCTGGGAGGTGGACGCCGATCTGCCGCGCGTGGAAGCCGGCTGGTTCAAAACCATGCGCCACTACGGCAACCTGGCACTGATGGAACACCGGCTGCGGCGTCTGCTCGAGGAATTTTCCTTTGGAACCGTGAGCGAGGTTCTCTCGACAACCCAAATTCAAACGGACTGGCCGCGCACCACGCCGCCGGCGCCGGGCGTGAATGGCAGGCATCGGGGGAGTGTGCCGGTCGCATGAAGGTCGAAGTCGTTGAGCATCAGTTTGCCGGGTGGGACCGCTTCGTTCACGAAAACCCGGACAGCCGCGGGCCACATCTGAGCGGCTGGAAGCAGGTCATCGAGAAATCCTTCTCGCATCGCTGCTATTATCTCGCCGCGCGTGAGGGCGATCGCTGGCGCGGCATCCTGCCCCTGACCCATCTGCGCAGCAGACTCTTCGGATCGTTTTTGGTCTCCGTGCCCTATCTCAACTATGGCGGCCTCGTTGCGGCGGACGAAGCGGCGCGGCAGGCGCTCTATGAGCGTGCCGTTGCGCTGGCTCGCGAGCTGGGCGTGGCACATGTGGAGTTGCGCCACGAACGCGTGCTGCTGCCGGGCCTGCCGACCAAGCAGCACAAAGTCGCGATGCTGCTCGAGCTGCCCGCCGACCCCGAGGCGCTGATGCAAAGCTTCAAGGCCAAATTGCGCAGCCAGATTCGCAAACCGCAAAAGGAGGGCCTGACCTATCGCTGCGGCCGCGAGCAGGAGCTGGACAGTTTCTATCGCGTTTTTTCCCACAACATGCGCGATTTGGGCACGCCGGTTTATTCGCGCAAGTTCTTTGCCAACATTCTGGCGGCGTTTCCGGAGCGCGCCCACATTTGCACGGTCTATCGCGGGGAACAGCCGCTGGCCGCGGGTTTTGTCTTCGGCTTTCGCCAAACCCTGGAGATTCCGTGGGCCTCGAGTCTGCGCCAATTCAACCCCCTGGCACCGAACATGTTGTTGTATTGGGCCGTGCTGGAGTTTGCCATCAAACAGGGCTACAAGTATTTCGACTTCGGGCGCTCGACGCCCAATGAGGGCACCTACAAATTCAAAGAGCAATGGGGCGCCCGGCCGGTGCCACTGCACTGGCAATATTGGCTCGCCAACGGCGCCACGACCCTCCCCGACCTCAGCCCCCACAACGCCAAATATCGCATGGCAATCCAGATCTGGCAGCGGTTGCCACTGGCGGTCACGCGCCTGGTCGGGCCGGCCATCGTCAAAAACATTCCCTGATGATCACGGGCGTGGGCCTCGCGCGATTCCTGTTTTATTCATCCTGTGTGCCCAATGGTTTTCATCTTTTGGTTGTGTGTCAGTCTCATCCTGTGGGTCTATGCCGGCTACCCGTTGCTGCTGTGGGTGAAGAGCCGGCTGTTGCCGGCCGCGCCGGTGGCGCGCTGCGAGATCGAACCGCCCGTCACCCTGCTCATCAGTGCCTACAATGAGGCCGCTGTCATCCGGCGCAAGCTCGAGAACAGCCTGGCCCTGGATTATCCGCCCGACAAGCTCGAGATCATCGTGATCTCCGACTGTTCGGATGACGGCACCGATGACATCGTGCGGACGTACGCCGGCCGGGGCGTGCGGCTGCTGCGCATGCCCGCGCGCGGCGGCAAAACCGCCGGGTTGAATGCCGCCCTGCCGACGGCCCGCGGTGAGATCGTGATTTTCTCCGATGCCAATGCCATGTATGATCCCGCCACGGTGCGGCGGATGGTGCGCAATTTTGCCGATGCCCGCGTCGGCTGCGTCACCGGTGAATCGCGCTACCACGTGAGCGGCGCCAGCCAGTCGAGTGAGAGCGAGAACCTGTACTGGCGTTATGAGCTGGCGCTGAAAAAAATGGAAAGTGCGGCCGGTTCGCTGGTGGGCGGTGACGGCGCCATTTACGCCATCCGCAAAAGTCTGTTCAAACCCATGCAGCCTTCGGATCTCAGCGACTTCGTCAACCCGCTGCAGATCACGGCACAGGGCTATCGCAACGTGTATGAGCCGGAGGCCGTTTCGTATGAAGATGCCGGTGACACCTTTGCCAAGGAGTTTCAACGCAAGGTGCGCATCGTCAATCGCGCCTGGCGCGGCCTGTGGCGGGTGGCGGTGGTCCTGAATCCGCTGCGCTACGGCTTCTTTGCGCTGCAGGTCGTTTCCCACAAGCTGCTGCGCTGGTTGGTGCCCGTGTTCATGGCCGGCGCGTTGCTCAGCAATGCCTTTTTGCTCACCCGCTCGCCGTTTTATTTGCTGACCGGGATCGGCCAGGCACTGTTTTACCTGCTCGCGCTGCTGGGCTGGCGGCAGGCGCACCGGCGGGCATTGCCGCGTGCCGTCTATGTGCCGTATTACTTCTGCCTGGTCAATTATGCCTCGCTGTTGGGCATTCTGACCTACTATCGCGGGCAGTCGTTTACCATGTGGCAAACGGTGCGGGACCCCGCGACCTGACGGGAAAGCCATGCCAATGCGACATCTCAAAATGCGGTTGACCAGCCTGATCAAGGCGGTGTTGTTTTATGGCGGATTTTTTGCGCTGCTGCGCCTGCTTTTCCCCAATCGCCGGGCGGCGCTGCTGCGCTATCATGCCGTGGTTGACCCCGCCGACAATCTCTACACCAGCCCGAGCATCAGCCTGCCGGTGCGCGCCTTTGAGCGCCATGTGCGCTACTTTGCGCGCAAATACCGCGTGCTTTCCCTCGATCACGTCGTCGAGGCCGTGCTGGATGGCCGGCCGCTGCCCAAAAATGCCGTGGTGTTCACTTTCGATGACGGCTATGCCGACAATCTCATTGCCGCGCGCATTCTCAAGAAGTACGGGGCCACCGGCATTTTTTATTTGACCACGGACTGCATCGACCGCAGGGAGACGCTGTGGCTGGCGGAGGTGAATTATCTGCTGGCGCGCAGTGCACAGCCGGTTTTCCGGCTGGAGCTCGAGGGCACCACCCGGGAATTTGCACTGCGCACGCCCCGGGAGCGCGAGCAGGCCAAGCGCGCGGTCATCAAGATCATCAAAAGCAATGACCGCCGCGTGCGCGAAACCGTGCGGCAGCAGCTTCGCGCCCAGCTTGCCACCGCCGATTGGCCGGCAGTGGCGGACCGCATCATGTTGACCTGGGAGCAGGTGCGCGAGATGCTCGCTCTGGGCATGAGCATCGGCGGGCACACCGTGTCGCATCTCAATTTGCCCAATGCCGCTCCGGAAGATGCCCGCCGCGAGATAGCCGGTTGCAAGCACAAGCTCGAAGCCGTGCTCAACCTGCCGATTCGCCACTTTTCCGTGCCCAACAGCGGCCCTTATCGCTATTACAACGCCCAGGTCAAACGCATGGTGGGCGAGTGTGGGTTCGTTTCCTCCGTCACCTCGGCGCACGGTTTCGTGGACGGCGACAGCGATCTGCTGGAATTGCGGCGCATTCGCACCATCCCGGCGTTGCATGAAGTGGTGGCGACAATCGAACTGGGCAAGTTTTCGAGAAACGGCGGGGAAAGTCCGGCCGCGGAATAGGCGGGCCCGGCCGCAAATGAAACGGCCGGTGACACGCTCTCTTCCGCAAATCACACTTTTGTAAGTAGCTAGGTTTGTTTCACAGAACCCTTTTTCCGCGGGCATCTCTGGCGCCGGTGTCTGATCCCAGGTCTCTGCGCCCGGCCGCGGGCAGTTCAGGGTAACAAGGCAAGGATGCTTGTCAAGTTTGAGAGGATGTTATGAGAATCAGCATATTTGGACTGGGTTACGTCGGCACGGTAACGAGCGCCTGTTTTGCGCGTTTGGGCCATCAGGTGACGGGGGTGGATGTCAACCTGCAAAAGGTGGCCTTGCTCAACGATGGCAAAAGCCCGATTGTCGAAGAGGCCATTGGCGAACTGGTGCAGCAGCAAGTGCAGGCCGGCCGCTTGCGCGCCACCACCGACATCGACACGGCGATCGCCAACTCCGAGTTGAGTCTGATCTGCGTGGGCACGCCCAGTAACGGCAACGGCTCGCTCAGCCTGAGCAGCGTGTTGAGTGTGAGCAGGAGCATTGCGCAGGCGCTGCGTGCGAAAAAGGAGGATCATCTGGTGGTGGTGCGCAGCACGGTGGTGCCGGGCACGGTCAACCGCCAGATCATCCCGTTGATGGAGCGGGAATCCGGCAAGTCGCACGGCCGCGGCTTCAGCGTGTGCTTCAATCCCGAGTTTTTGCGCGAAGGCAGCTCGGTGAAGGATTTTGAATCGCCGCCGTTCACCCTGGTGGGCACGCGCGACCAGGCCTGCGTCGAGAAGGTGCGCGAGCTGTATGCCGGCGTGGCGGCCCCGTTTTATGTCAGCAGCCTGGAAGTCGCGGAAACCGTCAAATATGCCAGCAACATTTATCATGCCGTCAAGATCACCTTTGCCAACGAGCTGGGCGCCTATTGCAAAAGCCTGGGCATCGACAGCCATGAGGTGATGAATTTGTTCGCGCTCGACACCAAGCTCAACATCTCGCGGGCCTATTTGCGGCCGGGTTTCGCCTTTGGCGGCTCCTGTCTGCCCAAGGATTTGCGCGCGCTGCTGTATCATGCTAAATCACAGGATCTCAGCCTGCCGCTGCTGGAAGCGGTGTTGCCCAGCAACGAACGCCATTTGCAGCGCGTGGTCGAGATGGTGCTGGCGCAGGGCAAGCGCAGGATCGGCATTCTCGGTCTGAGTTTCAAAGCCGGCACCGACGATCTGCGCGAAAGCCCGCTGGTGTGGCTGACCGAAACCCTGCTGGGCAAGGGGTATGAACTGCGCATTCTCGACCGCGACGTGGCGATGGCGCGCCTGATGGGCGGCAACAAGGAATACATCGAAAAGGAGATTCCACATCTCTCCTCCCTGCTCTGCCGCTCGCTGGAGGAAATCGTCGCGTTTGCGGAACTCATCATCATTGGCAACGGCAACCGTGAATATGCCGCGGTTTTCGAGAAGCGCAAACCGGAGCAGGTTGTCATCGATCTCGTTCGCATGTTGCCGGACAATGGCAGCTCGCAGCCGAATTATCATGGCGTGTGCTGGTAGGGCGCGCTGCCGCGCTGCCGGCACTTGCTCACCTCCCGACCTTGATGCACGGCACTTACAGCAGAGGGGTGACTCGTGTCACGACCACGCAAAAAAGTTCTCTTTATCGCCTATATCTTTCCGCCGTTGGCACGCGCCGGCGTGCATCGCAGCGTGCGCTTTGCGCGTTATCTGCCGGACCTGGGCTGGGAGCTCACCGTGCTCACGCCGGCGGAACGCCATTATCCGCCGCAATCGCCGATTGATCGCGATCTCGTCAGGAAGATCCCGCCCACGATCAAAATCGTCACCACGCCGGTGTTCCACGGCACGACCGGCCTCTTTCGCATGAAAAATCTTTTGCGTCGCCGTCGCCGGCAGACATCGCCGGCGGCCGTGCGCGCGCCGCGGGCGCCCCTTCCCCCCCGGCCGGAGCCGGCAGCGGCAACCTCCTCAGCCGGCGCCGGCAGCAAACGCCGTGGCGTGCTGCAAAAAGGCAAGGACCTGGTCTACGATCTGCTCACCATTCCCGACAAAGACGTGAACTGGCTGCCTTATGCCGTGGCGGAAGGCTGGCGGTTACATCGTCGCGAGAAATTCGATCTGATTTATTCCACCGCGCCGCCCTTTACCGATCATCTCATCGCGCTCTGGCTGAAGAAGTTGACCGGCCTGCCCTGGGTGGCGGACTTTCGCGACCCCTGGGCGCGTGCGCCCTGGAAGGCGGAAATCCTGGGTGATTCGCTGCGCGGCAAGGCGGCCACGTATTTGGAGCGCCGCTTCGTGACAGCCGCTGACCGCGTCATTCTGAACACGGAATGGATTCGCAAGGATTTTGCCGATTACTACGGCCCGCCGCTCAGCCGCAAGTTCCGCGTCATCACCAATGGCTTCGACCCGCAGGATTTTGTGCAATTCGAGACCGGCACGGCGCCCCGGCCGCACAAAAAACTGGTGATCACCCACACCGGCGCCCTGTATCGCAAGCGCAATCCGCAAAATTTCTTTACGGCCTGCGAGCATCTCATCTCCCGGCACGGGGTCAGCCCGGCGGAGCTGGAGCTGCGTTTCATCGGTACGGTGGCGCCCGAGCTGTACAGTAGTTTCGAATGCGGCGAGGCGTTGCGCCAGGTGATTCAAGTGATGCCGCCGGTGTCGCACCAGCAGGCCTTGCAGTATCAGCTTGAAAGCGATGTGCTCTTGATTTTGCAGCCCGGCACCAGCATGTCGGTGCCCGGCAAGATTTTCGAGTACATCGGCATGCGCAAAACAATTTTGGCGATCACGCCGCCGGGCGCAACCGCCGACGTGGTGCGCACCCACAACCTGGGCCTGATCGCGGACCCCGACAATCTTGCCGAAATCGAAAATTGCCTGTTGCGCCTGGTGCAGGATTTCCGCAGGGGCACGCTCCAGCCGCCCTCGGTCAACGGCGCCTTCACCGCCTACAATGGCGTCGAGTTGACCAGGCAGTTGCATGAAGAATTCCTCCAGTGTTTGTCCAATGGCTGAAGCGATCGCGGAAGTGGTGCGACGGTTGACGACCACGGCCTCGCCGGCGTTGTGGCAGCAGGCGCCGGCCGGCCGGATTGTGCGCGCCGGCGAGATCAAACGCGCCTATTCCACCGTCTACCGCCTGCGCGTTGAAGATACCGGCGGCCGGACGCTGCGCATTCTGTACGCCAAGGTCTACAAGCTCGCGCCCAAGCACCGTGACAATCCCGCCAAACCTCAGGCCCGGTTGCGGACCGAGTTCGAAGCTGCGCAACGGCTGCACGCCCGCCTGAACGACAGTCCCAACTATGGCGTGGTGCGGCCCCTGGCTTATTATCCCGACCTGCTCGCCATTGTGACGGAAGAGGCGCAGGGCCGGCCGATCGCCAGTCTGCTGGAAGCCGCCTGCAAGCGCTGGCACAAGCGTGACAAGCTCACGGCTGTGCTCTCCGCCTGCCGCCTCGCCGGCGAAGCGCTCGCTGCCATTCAGCGCGTCACGGTGGAACCGCAACCCTACCAGCCCGCGGAACTGCTGGACTATGTTGACCTCCGTCTGCAGCGCCTGGTGGCGGGGGAAGCGCCCTTCGGCGAAAAACAGCGTGACATGGTGCGCCGTTATTTGGAAACCATGATGGCCCGCGTGCCGGCCACACAGCTCGGCCAGTGCGGCTGCCACGGCGACTACGCGCCTTTCAACGTGCTCGCCGCACCCGCCGGCGTGACGGTGATGGACTTCGCCATGTTCAAGCCCGGTTCGCTCTTCAACGACGTCACCTATTTTTACCACCGCCTGCAGGGGTATTTGCACAAGCCCATCTTCGCCGCGCCGGCCATTGCCGCGGTGCAGCAGGCTTTTCTGGCCGGCTACAATCACGGCGCCGGCCGGGAACACCAGCCGGTCGAGCAGGATCTCCTGTTCCGCATCTTCTGGATCAAACACGTCATCAACAATTACAGCGCCATCATGCGCAAAAAAGTGATGACCCTGCGGGACCGCCTGTCTCCCGCTGTTTACCTCTTCAATCGGCATGTCTTTCGATGCTATAATCAATGGCTGTCGCAAATGTGCCAGCCCTGAGTGGCTGCGAGTCTGCGTGATGAATCTCAAAAAACTCAAAAGCATGTCGCTCGACGAGCTCGGGTATCGTCTCAAGCTGGCGGGCACCAGGAAGCTCAGCAAGCTCTCCCACCGCCGCCGCGATTTCCTCGCCCCCGCGCGCTTTCTCGCCGCTTTTGAACTGCCATCGGATTATCGCGGCCCTTATGCGGAAGCCGTCAGCAACCGGCGCTGGCGTGTGGCCGAAGAGTATTTGCTCGAACACATGCGTGCGCGCGTGCGTGGGCAGGGCGATCACGGCCTGCAACCGAAATATTTCTTCGCCCCGCAGGACCGCCTGCACATGCTTGCCGCCCTGCATCAGCATCTGCCCCACGTGCTGCCCACCACCCTGGCCGCGGCCAACCGCTACCTCGCCCACGAGTTCACGTTTTTCGGCGTGCGCCAAAACTTCGGTGATGAAATCGACTGGCATCGCGATCCCGTTTCCCTGCAGGCCTGGCCCCGCGATTTCTACACCGATCTGCGTTTTTACGGCCAAAGCGACGGCCGCCGGCAACTGCCCGGGGATGTCAAGCAGGTGTGGGAGCTGAATCGCCAGCAACATTTCACCATTTTGGGCAAGGCCTTCTGGCTCACCGGCGAGACGAAATACGCGCTCGAATTGTTCTCCCAGATGCAGAGCTGGATGCGTCAGAATCCCTATTTGCATGGCGTGAATTGGACCAGTGCGCTGGAAGTGGGGTTGCGCGCTCTCTCCTGGATCAGCGGCTACTTCTTCTGCCTGGAGGCAGAAGTGCTGGAGCCACGCACCCATGCCCTGCTGCTGCGCATGCTGCAACTGCACGGGCACTACCTCAACCGGCATCTTTCCTTCTTCACCAGCCCCTACAATCACCTGGTCGGGGAGGCCGTCGCGCTGTTCCATCTGGGAACGCTGTTTCCGGAATTGCCCCGGAGCCGGCAGTGGCGTGCCACCGGCTGGAAGATTCTCTGCGAGGAAGTGACCAGACAATTTCATGCCGATGGCATGTCGGTGGAACAGGCGGTTTCCTACCATCATTTCACCCTGAGCCTGTATGTGCTCGCCCTGCTGCTGGCGGAGCGCAACGGCCTCAACGTTCCGCCGGAGATGCGCAACCGCCTGGAGCGCGCGCTGGAGTTCAGCATGTGGAGCCAGCAGCCCGACGGCCGCCAGCCCATGATCGGCGACAATGATGATGCCACCGCCTTTCTGTTTGCCAGCCGGCCGCCATGGGATTTTCGCCATCTGCTGGCGCTCGGCGCGCTGCTGTTTCAGCGCGGGGATTTCAAACAGCAGGCGGGTGAGTGCGATGAATGCTGTCTGTGGCTGCTCGGTCCGCAAAGCCCGTCCCGCTTTGCGAGTCTGAAGAGCTTTCCACCCTCCGCCGCCACGCGCCTGTTTGCCGACAGCGGTTATGCGATCGTGCGCAGCGGCTGGGGGCCCGCCGGGCAGTACCTGATTTTTGACTGCGGACCGCAAAGCCACGGCTTGCATGCCGATGAAACCGTTTCCACGGCGCATGGCCACGCCGATGCCCTGGCCTTCACCCTGTGCGCCCATGGCGAAGTGGTGCTGCGCGACTCCGGCATGTGGTGCTACAACGGCGAGTTGAACTGGCAGAATCATTTTCGCAGCGGCTGCGCCCACAACACCATCACCATCGATGGTCGCAGCGCCTGCCATATCGTGGGCCGGCTGGGCTATTCGCATGTGCCGGCCGTCACGCAAACCCGTTTCATCAGCCGCGACGATTTTACTTTCGTGGAAGCCGAATACGTGGGTTTCGGACTGAAGCTGCGCCACCGCCGCGGCATCTTTTACCGGCCGCAGGCCTACTGGCTCATTCTGGACAGCCTCGAAGGCGAAGGCGAACATCTCGTCGACCGCTGGTTTCATTTCGATCCGCTCAGCCAACTCGAACGGGCGGGTGAGTGGATCGTGGCGCGCCGGCCGCAGGATAAAAACCTGCTGCTCGGTGAAATTTGCCCGCCCGCCCAGACCGCGGAGTTTTGGTGCGGCGGCGAAAAACCGGAGGCCGGCTGGATGGCGCCCGGCTACGGCCGCCGGCTGCCTGCGCCGGTGTTGCGCCTCCGTGCCTCGGTGACCATGCCGGCACAATTCACCACTTTACTGATGCCGGTGGCTGCCGCGCTGCCACCGCGGCACTTTGCCGCCCGCGGCCGGCACGGCACGGCGAGCAGCGAGCCATTCGTGCTGCAAGTGCGCGCCGATGACTGGGAGGATCGCATCATCTTCAACTTCACCGGCCGCCGGCAGTGCGTGGCAGAAGTGAGCACCGATGCCGAAATCATCTTTGAACACCGTGGACGATCGCCCGCCCGGCATGAGGTGACCATGGTGCGCGGCCGAAACTTGACGATTGCCAACAGGACGATTTTTGCCCTGGAAAAAATTGCCGACATGAAACGCTGTTTGACAGTGCCGGCCACGCATGACGGGCCGGAAGAATTTCCGGATGGGGCGGCCGCCCCACACGCGATGACGCCGGCGGCCGGTGCGGATGTGGAAAGTTGAGGGGGCGGGATGCCATATCGGATTTTGCAAATCGGGCCGTATCCACCGCCCGGCACGGGATGGTCTGTCCGCATCAAAATGTTGAAGCGCTACATCGAAGCCGCCGGCCACATTTGCGCGGTGATGAACACCAACAAAAACCGCAAGGTGACCAGCGGCGAATTTGTGCCCGTGCTCAGCGGCTGGGATTATTTCGTGAAGGTTTTGCGTTATTGTGCGGGCGGCTATCTCGTGCACATGCACATCAACGGCAAATCCACCAAAAGCCCGCTACTGGCCCTGGTGGCGGAAAGTCTCAGCCTGCTCTTCGGTCGACCGGCGGTGCTGACCTTTCATGCCGGAGTGGTGCAGGACTATTTTCCACGGCAGAACAAGTTTTGGCTCGACAATGTCTTTCGCCTGATCTTTTTGCTGGCCGGCCGGATTATCTGCAACAATGAAGAAGTCAAGGCGCGCATTGTCGAGTATGGCATTCGGCCGGAGAAGATCACTCCGATTCCGGCGTTTTGCCTGGAGTATCTCGAGGACAAAACCGCATTGCCGGAGCGGCTGACCGCCTTCGCACAAAAGCATGAGCCGTTGGTGTGCAGCTACATTTATCTGCGGCCGGATTTCAACATTGATTTTTTCCTGCAGGCCATGGCGCAAGTGGTGGCGGCCATGCCGCGTTTGGGCCTGATCCTGATGGGTGCCGATCGCGAGCAAAACATGCTGCAGGAGAAGTTGCAGCGGTATCAACTCAGCTCTCATACCTGCATCGCCGGGGATCTCGATCATGGCGACTTTCTGGCGGTGCTGGAGGCCTGCCGGGTTTATATCCGCACGCCGGTGGCCGACGGGGTCTCCTCGAGCGTGCTGGAGGCCCTGATGCTGGGCACCACCGTGGTCGCCAGCGAGAACGGCGCGCGCCCGCCGGGCGTGTTGACCTATCGTGATGGCGAGGTCGCGTCGTTTGTGCAGACCCTGCGCGCGGCGCTGGCGCAGCCGGCACAGCGCGCCATGGATGCCGAAGCGCGGCGGCAGCGTGCACAGCAGCTCGGCGTGCGCGACACCCTGCGCGAAGAACTCACACTCTTGTTAGCAGCTGCTGCGTCCTGACCATGCCCGTGCGGGCCTTGGCAGTACCGTGGCAGCCCGGGACAGCTCCCGCCCGGGAAAAAACAACACCATTGCACCGCCACATCGCAAAAGGTCGAACGATGCCCAAACCTCTCAGTGTCCGGATCAGGCAAAAGGGCCGGCGCCTTTACAAGGTCACCTGCCGTGCCTGCTACAATCTCGGTCACCGCCGCGCCGCGCCGGCACGGGCGGTTTTTGTTTTTGGCTCACACCGTTCCGGCACCCGTCTGCCAATGGACGTGTTCAGCCGGTCGCTGGCAGTGATGACGTACAAAGAAGGCCATTCGCACGCCTTCAACCGCAATCTGTTGAAGGACAAGGCGGAGATCGCGGCATTGCTGCGCCGCAGCCTCTTTCCGGTGGTGGCCTTCAAGCCGAGTTGTGAATCCTATCGCGCGGCCGAGCTGCTCGATTCTTTCCCCGACAGCAGGGCGGTGTGGATTTTCCGTCATTTCAAGGATGCCGTCAATTCGGCTGCGCGCAAGTGGGGTCATGGCCGCAAAAATTTGCGGGCAATTGCCGCCGGCGATTTGGCGGCAGCGGGCTGGCGTGCCGGCGGCCTGACCCCCGACAAAATCGCGCTGGTGCAGCGGCTTTATAGTGAAGAAATGTCCTCCCATGCCGCACACGCCTTGATGTGGTACCTGCAAAATCATTTGTTCCTGGATCAGCAACTCTTCCAGCGCCGTGAAGTGCTGCTGGTCAAATACGAAGACCTGGTCAGCCGCCCACAGGAGCATTTTCGCCGTGTCTTCGATTTCATCGGCATTCCGTTCAAGGACAAGTATGTCGATGAAGTCTATGATTCTTCCATCCGCAAGGAAGCTTTCCCCCCGATTCCATCCGAGATTGAAACGCTTTGCCAGGATCTCCACCAGCGGCTGGTGGCGCACTACGAGCGGGCGGTCGGTTCTGCCCCATCGCGCCCGGCGATGCTGACGCTGTGAGCGCCTGTCCGCCTGCCAGCTTGATCCGGGCGGCGGTGGCCCAAAATACTGTCGCACGGTGCGCCGCACAGGATGGGCCCTGTGCGCCGGGCCGTTGAACGCGCCGGGAGGGACGGCTGTGGCTGCTCCCCCTGACGTCCAACCGGTCACCGTCGAAATCGTACCAATGCTTCCGCACAAGCTGGCAAGGCCGGTACTAAAGGCTTTGACTTCGTTGCGATAAATCCAGGATTAAAATCGCATTAATAATTTTTAATAGTACGTCACTCACGCTTGGTGTCATGTCGGGTATCTACCCGGTTTCGCGATCGCACCAAGGCTTCACATGGGCATTCAGTGCACATGAACAGCACGGATACCAAGGCCGCGCAGCGCCCCTTGCTCGAGAAATTGCTCTTTGGCAGTCTCATCCTTCTGTTCCTGAACAGCGGCTACCTCGCTGCTTTTTCCCATGCCTCGCTCTTCCACCTGATCAACGTTTTTCTGCATGTCGGGCTGGGAATCTTTGTATTGGTTCTGGTCTTGTGGCACGGTCTGACTTTCCTGCGGGAAGAGACGCCCAAGGGCAACGACATTGCCCGCTATTTCGGCTACCTCGGGTACTGGCTGTTGCTCGCCGGGATGGGCATCGGCGTGTATTTGACCGTGGCGGGCGTGCATCGCTGGAATGAGTGGTTGGTGGGCGTGCATAGCATCGGCTGTCTGCTGGCGATCGTACTGTTGATCAAAGCGATTCGCAACATTGGCCATCAAATCAGCATCTCCAATCCCATCAATACCGCCGGCCGGCTGTTGATGGTATTCGCGGTGGTTTCTCTCTGCCTGCCGTTGCTGGCGCAGGTCTTTGGTTTGATTTTTCCCGAGGACGACGGTCTCCCGAAGAATCCCGCGGCTGCACCTGCCACCCTTGCCGGGTTGGCGATGGGAGGCGAGTCCGGCCCTTTCTTTGCTTCGGCGGCCGCGAGCACGGTGCAGGATACTCTGGCAACCAGCTTCTTGAATGACTCCAAAACCTGCGGTCAGGCCGGCTGTCATGTGGAAATTTACAAACAATGGCAAAGCTCGGCCCACAGTTTTTCCGCCCTTCAAAGTTTGTGGTACAAACCCGCCTATGCCGCCGTGCAACAGCAGGCCGGCAATGCTGCCGCGCAATGGTGTGCCGGCTGCCACACCCCGGCTCTCTTGCTGGCCGGCGCTGCCGACCTGTCACCGGCACAACAGGAGCAGCACGCGCAAGCGCATGCCGCCATCGGATGCACCGCCTGCCACGGCGTGGTGCGGGTGAGCTCGACACTCGGCCAGGGCAATTACGTCATGGGCACACCCGGTTTGTTTTCCCTGGCGGACAGTGAGAATCCCCTGCTGCGCAAGCTCTATGCCTGGTTCGTTCATCTTGATCCCCAACCGCATCGCGAAGCCTACCGCAAGCCGGTGCTCACTACCGGCGCCAGTGAGTTTTGCTCGACCTGCCACAAAGCGGCGGTCGACCATCCCCTCAAGCCGGGCGGCTGGTTGGAAGTGATGAATGACTACGACAGTTGGCAGAACAGCGGCTACTCCCGGCAGGCGGTGCGTGATTTCTACCGCCCGAAGATGAAACAGAGCTGCATCGATTGCCACATGGCGCGGGTTCCCTCGCAGGATCCCGCCGCCACGGACGCCAGCGTGCCCGATCATCGTTTTCTCGGAGCGAACACCGCGCTGGCCGTTTGGCGTGACAACCCCGAACAGCTCGCGGCCACCCGGGCTTTTCTGCAAGACGGCAAAATCACCGTGGATATTTTTGCCGCCAGCCTGTCGGCGTCGCTGGCGGCCGCTCCTCAGACCGCGGATTCCAGTGGCGCCGTGCCCGCTCCGATCGAAACGCGGGTGGCGTCTGCCTCGCTGTGCGGGGATCAGGAAAATTTCTGGAACCTGGTGCCCGGCACGCAACCGCCGGCGCCCACCACTGCCTTCATTGCGCCGATCGACCGGCAGGAGGTGACGGTCCATCCCGGCGAGTCGGTGCGCATCGACGTGGTGGTGCGTTCACGCAACATTGGCCACCATTTTCCGGCGGGCGCGGCGGACATGGCGGAAGCCTGGGTGGAGTTTCTCGCCATCGACAATCACGGCCAGGTGATTTGCTGGAGTGGCGGCACCGATGGCCGCGTCAATGGCAGCATTGATCCCAAGGCGCACCGCTTCGGCGCGGCCCTGGTGGACAGCCTGGGCCGGCGCCTCTATCATTTTGAAAGCTGGAAGGCGGCCGGCGTCTCCTTTCTCAATCTCCTGCCACCCAACAGCGCGGAGGTGATTCGCTACCGCTTTACCATTCCGCCGAGCAGCGGCGAACAGATTCGTCTGATTGCCACAGTCAATTATCGCAAGATTCAGACGGCCAGTCTGGCGTTGTTGGGCGGGGGAAATGCCGAGCCGGCGCCCGCCACCAGCCGGCCGCTGCCCGTGATTCAAATGGCACGCGCGGAAGCCCTGCTGCACGTCGATTACAATCTCATGCGGCATCAGAGCTACATGGAAAGCTACGTGCCGGCAGACAAGGAGCGCTGGAATGACTATGGCATTGGCCTGTTGCGGCAGAATGATCTTGCCGGAGCCGAGCGCGCTTTTCTGGCCGGCAGCGTGCGCGCCCCGCTGGAGCACAATCCCTGGATCAACCTCGGCATTGTCTGGCTGAAGAGCGGCAAGGTCGTGCAGGCCAAAACCGCCCTGCAACACGCCCTGTCGATTGCACCCAGCTCCTCGCGCGGCCGCTATTTTCTCAGTCTCGCCTGGAAGGCGGAGGGCAACTATGACGCGGCCCTCGATGAGCTGAAGGAGGCGATCGACAATCACGAAGGCGACCGCAACTTGCACCTGGAGATGGGGCGGCTGCACTTTCTCCGCCAGGATTATTCCCGCGCGATCCGTGCTTTTGAAAATGCCCTGCGCATCGACCCGCAAAATGCCACGGCCTATTTTTATCTCAAGGAGTGTTATACCGCACGGGAGGAGGCGGAGGAAGCGGAACGGATGAACCGGCTTTATCTGCGTTTTCGCAGGGACGACCGCATGGTGCAGCTCCAGCACGCAGCCCGTGCCCTCGAGCCCTGGCTGGAGGGGGAACCGCAACGCTATCATGAGCACGGCTCCGCAGACCTCAAATATTGGAACAGCAGTGAGGCGGACGCAACCAATGGCCACGACGAATAAGCACAAGCTTCTTTTTGTGTCCTGGGCGGAGAATTGCAGCCGCAGCGACAACCTGGCGCGCCTGCTGGGCGGCAGTTCCCGGATGATCTATGCCGGCCGTCTGGGCAGCAACTACTTCACCGTGACGCTCAAATATCTGGTGCAGATGTGGATGACCTGGAGGCTGCTGCGGCACGAGCGGCCGCGGGTGGTGCTGGTCATGGTGCCGCCGGTGTTCATTTGCGTGCCGGTTTATCTTTATTGCCGGCTGACGGGGGCGGGCTATCTCACGGACACGCACACCGCCGCGTTTACCATGGCGCGCTGGAAACCGCTGCTGTTCCTGAATGCCTGGTTCTACCGCCGCGCACTGGGCAACATCGTGACCAATGAACATCTCGCACGCCAGGTGGAAAAATGGCGCGCCCCGGTGGTGGTGATTGGCGACCTGCCGGTGCAGTTTCCGCGCATCGCGGAGTTTCCGCTCAACGGCCGTTTTGCCGTGGCCGTGGTGTGCAGCTACAACCCCGACGAGCCGCTGGACCACATTTGGGAGGCGGCGCGGCAATTGCCGGAGGTGGATTTCTATGTGACCGGCAAGGTGAAGGACGCGCCGGCACGCCTGCTCGACCACAAGCCGGACAACATGAACCTCACCGACTTTCTGCCACTCGAGCAATACGCCGGTTTGATCAAGGGCTGTCACGCGGTCATGGTGCTCACCACGCGCGATCACACCATGCAGCGCGGTGCCTATGAAGCGCTGGCGCTCGGCACCCCCATCATCACTTCCGACTGGCCGCTGCTGCGTGAAACCTTCGACCAGGCGGCGCTGTACGTGGACAATTCCCCCGCCGGCATTGTGGCGGGCGTCAGACGTCTGCAGGCGGCCTGGCCGGAATACAAGGCGGCCGTGCAACGCCAGCGCGAGCAACGCCTGCAGATTTGGCGTGAGCGCGAAGCCCGCCTGCGGGCCGCGATCAACACGAAACTGGCGACGTGAATCTTCGCCTCTCTCCCATGGGCCACCGCACGTCAACCCTGCCCCGCTTCACGCAATTCTATTTGACTTTGCCGGAAAACTTGGGCGCGGATTTGCTCAATGACGGCATTTACGAATTGCCCGGGGCCTGGAAGTTTTTCACGCGCCTGCCGGCCGGCAAAGCCGTGTTGATCTATTGCGCGGGCTTCACGGCGGTGGCGCTGGCGTTCGCCCGCCATGTGGCGCGCGTGGCGGTGACCGGTTTGCATCCTGCAGAGGCGGAAATACTCACGGAGCTGGCCCGCCTCAAGCAGCTCGACAATCTCGAGATTCTGCCGGCGCAGGCGGCCCTGCACGGGCCCTATGCCCAAATCATCGTGCTCGCCGATACCCGGGGATTGTCGAACGGCACCCTGGCTGACTTTGCCCGGCAGCTCCAAACCGTCCTGACTGGCGGGGAGGAGTGGGTGCTGCTCGTGCGTGCCGATAGCGCGGCCACGCTGGCAAATCGGAGCAAGCGGCTGTTGCGCCGCCTGCTCGGCCGCGGCGCGCCGGACCGGTCGAACGGCGCCGTGCGCTTGTGTTTGCGCAATGCGCCGGCGCTCACCCGTGAGCAGATGCTGGCCCTTTTTCCCGCGCCGCGGCAAGCACTGTGTGCAGAAGTGTGTGTGTCACCGGGTTTCCTGCGGCCGAAATGGATTTCCTGCAAGGCAAACAGCGAAACCTCATCCCCGTTGCCTGCCACCGGCGAGGCGGGTGCGGAACATCTGTTGATCGCAGGCCGGGCGAGAGACGCCTCATTTTTCCAGCGTTTGCTGCAACATCTCAGCCCGGCCGGGGAGGCCGGCTGGCAGGCTCGCGGGCCCGGTCGGGTGCTCAGCGGCGGCAAATTGCAAATCGAGTTGTGGCGGGAAACGCCGGCCGCACCGCAGCAGGCTCTGCTCAAACTCCCGCTCATTGCTTCGGCAGAAAAGCGCTTGCAGGAAAACGCAGCAACGCTGGCGCGGCTGCAGCAGGCGGAGGCGCTGACCCCGGAACAGCGCCGGCTGTTTCCGCTGACACTGCAAGCCGGCCAATTCGAACAGCAGTGCTTTCAGCTCGAAAGCTTTCTGCCCGGCCGCTCGCTCGATCGTCTGCCGGAGACCCTGGCCCGTGATCCGCAGGTGATTCACCACCTGCTGCACTGCTGGCGCGGCATTCAGGAGAAGTTTGTGCAGCCGGTGCTGGTGGATGACAGTGTTTTTCACCGTCTCTTTGTGGCAGTGCTGCACGCCGTGCAGGAGTGGCTGGCGCCTGAGCCGGCGGTCTGTCAGCGACTCCAACGCGTGGTCGACTACTGGCACAGACAATTTCACGGGCGCACTCTGGCATGCGGCCTGGTGCACGGCGATTTTTCGATCAAGAACATCCTGCTCGATCCGCAGCGCAGAGCGATCACCGGCTTGATTGATTGGGATCTGGCGGATTTTTTCTCGCTGCCCACGATGGATGTGCTGCATTTTTTCATCCGTCTCGACAGCCGTTCCTTTCAGGATGTGCCGCCAGTGATTGCGCTGCGGCTGATCAAAAGCAAAGCCGGGTTGCCGCAGCGCCTGCTCAACGCCGTGGCCGAGAGCTACGGCTGCCAGCCGGCGGACTGGCCGGGCGTGGTGATGCTTTACTGGCTGCACCGCCAGCGCGGCTATCTCGGCTCGCCGAAAAATCTCAACGCCCGTTTCGTCCGCCGCCAGTTTCACGAGGTCTTGGAGTTGTTTGAACGCGAAATTCTGTGTTGAAGTCCGGGATGTCGCGCGCCTGACCGCCGTGCGGGAAAAAGCCGGGCGCGCCGGACAGCCGGACAACAGCGATGTCATTATGCTTGAAACAGATGCATGCTCCTCTCCCCGCCACACCGGCGGTGCGCCCGCCGCCGACGCGGTGTCCAGCGCGGGCCGGAACGCCTATGGCGCGCTGCTGCGCGATGTGGAGGCGGCCGGTGTGGAATACGCCATCCTGCGCGATCATCCCGACCAGGCGGGCATGCGGGATCTTGATCTGCTGACGGCTGCCGGCAAACGCGGGGAATTTCTCCGCTGTTGCAGCCGGCACGGCTTCCAGTTGATCAAGAGCGGCCGCAACAATCCCGGCAAGATGGTGCTGCTGCGCTGGCAGGAAAGCGGGCCGCAGATTCTCGATGTGCATGAGCGTCTGATCTACCAGGGGTATGAGTATATGCAGGCAGCCACCGTGCTCAGTCGCCGCCGGCGCGAAGGCCGCTACTGGTTTCTCAGCTTCGAAGATGAGTGGTTGACCCTGCTGTGGCACAACATTCTCGGCAAAGGCCAGATTCAACCGAAACATCGCCGCCGCCTGGAAGAGCTGCTGCTGTTGCGCCTGGATGAGGCCTACCTCGACAGCCAGTTGCAGGCCTTTGGCTTGCGCGCGACCGGTCGGGAAGCGCGGCGAAACTTTACGAAGCTGGCGGACAATCCCAAAGCGGTGCAACACCTGCGCCGCCGTGTGCTGCGCACGCTGTGGTTTCATCCCTGGCAAAATGCGGTGCGGCGATTGCACCTGGCGCTCGCGGGCATCCATGAAAAGTGGTTTGGCCCGCGCCGGGGCGCGCTCATCGTCTTTCTCGGGCCGGACGGCTGCGGCAAAAGCTCGCTCACCAAAGCCCTGCGCGCCGAACTGCGCAGCGCCTCGCTTACCGCCGACATCGTCTATCTTGGGCCCTGGGGCCAGAGCCGGCTGCCGCTGCACAAAATACTCAGCCTGCTCAACTTCAAACCCTACCGCCCGGAAGACAAGGCGAAATATCACAACCGTGCGGTCAAGCCCGCCACCCCCGGTCCACTGACGCGCGCCTGGCGCGACCTCAAAGGCCGGATTTTTTATCTCGCGCTCGCGCTCGAGCTGTGGTATCGCTACCTCGCCGAGGTCCTGCCCCGCCTGCGCCGCGGCCGCATCGTGCTGGCGGACCGCTACATTTATGACGTGCTCATCGGCTACAAAAATCGCCCGATGAATTATTTCCGCGGCCTGCGGGAGTGGCTGTGCCGCACCTATCCGCGCGCCGATCTCGTCATCCTGTTGGATGCGCCGCCGGAAGTGATTCACGCCCGCAAGCCACAGTTCGAAGTCGCACAATTGCAGGATATCCGCCAGCGCTATACCGCAGTCGGCCAGCGCTATGGCTTTCACGTGCTGGATACCAGCGTCAGTCTGGAAACCACTTTGCAGGCTTTCCGGCAGCAAATCTTGCCGGCGCTGCTGCACACACTCAAACCCTGAGCCCGCAACCCGGGCGGTGTGACTGCCAATCATGTCTGCCAAATCCAAAAGCATTGCTGACCAGGCCAAAGAAGGCATCCTGTACAACGCGATCTCCCGCCTGAGCGGGACGTTCTTTCAATTTTTCGCCAGTGTCGCCCTGGCGCGCATGTTGGCGGTGGAAGACTTCGGCGTCGTGCAAATCGCCACCACCATCATCGGATTCACCACCAAGTTCGGTGAGTTTGGTTTCAACATGGGCTTGATCCAGCGCCGCGAAGAAGTCCGGCCGGAGCATGTCAACACCCTGTTCGTGATGGATCTGAGCTTCAAGCTCATCCTTTTCGGCGTGCTCATGCTCGGCCTGCCGCTGCTGGTCGATTATTTCCATGAGCCGCGGTTGTGGACGGTCATGCCGGCGGTGGCGGTTTACATGGTGCTCGACACCTTCTCCAACCCCAGCATTACGCTGCTCAAGCGCCATCTCAATTTCAAACGGGACGCGCAGATCGACATGATCGACCGCTTTCTGGAGATTGTCACCTCCGTCACTTTTGCGGCGTTCGGCCTGGGCGTGTGGAGTTTGATCCTGAGCAAATGGATCGCGACCAGCACCACCGCAGTGCTGTCGGCGCGCGCCGCCGGCTGGCGCCCCAGCCTGCAGTTCGATTTCAAGGCCAGCAAGGAGCTCTTTCACTTTGGCGGCTGGGTGTTCGTGCGCAATCTCTGCCGCGAAATGGCGGACAATGTCGACTACTTCTTCATCGGCCGCCATCTCAACGCACAACAGCTCGGCTATTACGCCAAAGCCTTCGATCTCATGCGTCTGCCGCAGAAGCGCATCAGCCAGGCCTTCAATTCGGTGCTGTTTTCCACCTTTTCGCGCGTGCAGGACCAGCCGGAGAAGGTCAAAGCCGGACTGGAGAAGGTGTTGCTGACCGTTTCGCTGGCGAGCTATCCGCTGCTCATCGGTATGATGATGGTGGCCCCGGAATTCGTCCGTCTGGTGTATGGTGAGAAATGGCTGCCGATGGTGCTGCCGCTGCAGATCATGTGTCTTGCCGGCATTCTGCGTTCCATCGATCCTTTCCTGAATTCCGTCATCACCGCCACCGGCTATGTGAAGCACACGGCCTACCGCCGCTTCATCGAGCTGGGTCTGCTGACGGTGGCGGTTTACATTGGCGTGCAATACGGCATCGTGGGCGTGTCGATCGCTGTGGTGGTGGTGGCGTTCCTGGTGATGTTTCTGATGGTGAGTCTGCTGCAGCGGGTGAGTTCGACCGGCTGGCGGGAATACCTGCTGCCGCAAATGCCGGCCTGTGCGGCGAGCCTGGCGATGGCGGCCGCCATCCTGGCGTTTCGCCATCTGTTCAGCGGGGTGCTCGGCGCCCACAGTGTTTGGCTGCTGCTCGGCATGATTTTCACCGGTGCCTTCACCTATGTCGCTGTGCTCTGGTTGTGGCGGCCGCCGCAGCTGGTGCGCCTGCAGGAGGAATTGTCAGGCGACCTCGCCAGGTTTGCCGCGAAATACCGGCGGAAGATCAACGCGCTTGCCGGCCGGCTGGGGTTGTCCTCCTCGGCCGTGGAGTAGTGCTTCACTCCCGCTTAATACTTTACGCTGGCAGGCGGGAGTGAAGGTATAGCTTATCATGTCCAGGGAGGGTGGAGGCCTGTCGCGGTGGCTGAAGCGGGCGGGTGTGGCGCCGCCATCAGTCGCAACCTGCCGCAAGAGTTGCCCGGCTCATGTTGCGCCCCACGTTTGTCTGCGCCGTGGCACCAGATTTTCGGGCTGCGCCTCAAGTTCTTAAGGAATGCGATCGTGTCGATCCGTGCGCTGCTGGCCATTGTTCTGCTGCTGCTCTCGCTCGCCTGGACGTTGCGGCGGCCGTTTGTCGGCGTGTGCGTGAACGTCCTGCTGTTTCATCTGAATCTGCGCGCCCTGGGCGCGGGGCTGGAGAACATCCGCTTCCAGTTCTATGCCACTATTGTGCTGTTCATTTCTTATTTCATCAACTACGAGCAGTTGCACGCCCAGCCCGCCATCACCCGGCCGCCGATGCGCTGGTTGTATGCGTTCACCGCCATGACGTTCATCACCAGCATGTGGGCGGTGGCTTCGCCGGCGCATGCCTTTGACAGCGCTTTTGAATTTTCCAAGATCGTGCTGTTCGTCTGGCTGATGACGCAGATCATCAAGACCGAGCACGAGCTGCGCATCCTGATGTATGTCATCATCGCGGGCTGTTGGTATACCTCCTTCATGGCGCAATGGGGTGTCGAGTGGGACCTGATCGATGAAATTGAAGTGGGGGTCGCCACCGGCGGCACCGGCACCCACCTCATGATGTTCCTGCCGTTGATGATCCTGCTGGCCATCTACGGCGCCTGGAAGGAACGGCTCTTTGTCATTTTCGTCATCCCCTTCGTGCTCAATTTTCTGCCCAATACCGAGGAGGGCATGCGTTCGACCTTTCTGACGCTGGTGGTGACGGTGGCGCTGCTGTTTCTGCTTGCCCCCGGCAGCATGCGCTGGAAGGCCCTGCCGCCCATCCTCGTCGGCGGCCTGCTGTTTGTTTTCGTGCTCACCCCGCCGGGCTATTTCGAGTACATGACCACCATTCTCGATCCCAGCTCGGAAAATTCCGCGGCCTCGCGCAGCGTCATCAATCAGGCCAGTTTCGAGATTCTGAAGGACTATCCGATGGGCATCGGCTATGACAACTACCCCATGGTCTCCTTGAAGTATCTGCCCGAAGAAGCGTTGTCGAATCTCGGCACCCGCGATGCCCACAACAGTTTTCTCAAGGTGGCGACAGAATTCGGTATCATCGGATTTCTGATCTGGATCACCACCGCTTTGCTCACATGGACTCATTTTCGCAAAATCAGAAAGACATTGCAGAACGGCGTACCGCCGACCATGTTGCAGCTCTGCGCCCTGTCTTTTGAGATTGCCCTGATCGGCGTGGCGCCCGGTATGTGGACCCATAACTACAATCAACTGGATTCGCTCTACTGGCTGGTTGCCCTCAGCGGCATCATGTACAATCTGCACTTGCAGACGAATACTGCCGCAGAGGCGCAGGCGCCGGTGACGGTGCTGCAACCGCAGCGGGCGAAGGCGGGAGGCGGGCGTCCTACGATCCCGGCGCCGCCCCCGCGCTTGAAACCACCCCCCAAGTTGAGTCCGAAGGCATCTTGATCATGAACGCTGCTCTCAAGCGAGTCGCTTACACCTGGCTGGGTCGCTCCGGCACCCACAAATTGCTGCAGTGGCACCATCGCCGCCAGGCCCTGATTTTGACCTATCACGGGGTGATTCACAGCGGCGACAACAGTTACAGCAATCGCAACAGTATTGCCGCGGCGGCCTTCGAACAGCAGATGGATTATCTTGCCCGGCATTTCCAGCCCATGTCCCTGCCGGAGCTGGTGCGGCGCCTGCAAGCACGAGAGCAGTTGCCCGATTACACGGTGGTAATCACCTTCGACGATGGTTTTCGCAACAACTATACGGTGGCGGCACCGATTCTGAAAAAGTACGGCTTGCCGGCAACCATTTTTCTGGCCACTGCCTACGTCAGCAGTCCCAAACTCGGCCTGTGGACCGAGCGGGTGGACTGGCTGCTGCAATCTGCCACGCTGCCGGTGCTGGAATTCAGCTTCGGCAACGAAGTGCAGCACCTGGCGCTGCAAACCACACGCGATCGCATGATCGCCTCGGACCGGGTGCGCGATTATCTCAAGCGTTTGCCGCCAGCCGAACGCGAGCAGGCAATCAGTGCGCTGCAGGCACGCCTGGGCCGCGTGCGCGAGATCGACCGCAGTCTGGAGGAACGTTACGCCTTTCTCACCTGGGACCAGGCACGCGAGCTGCAGCAGGCGCAAATCACGTTCGGTTCCCACACCCACACCCATGCGATCCTGTCGAGCTTGAGCATGGCCGAGGCGCATTTCGAACTGACGGAATCGCGCCGCCTGATCGAAGCCGAACTGAGAACCGCGTGCACACTGTTCAGCTATCCCAACGGTTCGGTGCGCGATTTCAGCCGGCGTGATCTCGAGCTGGTGCAGAAGCTCGGCTATGCCGCGGCGGTGAGCCAGTTGCCCGGCTACAACGACCGAAACACCGATTTGTTCGCCCTGCGCCGCATCAATATCTCGCGCAGCAACGATTTCAACTATTTTTTGGCCAAGATTTGCGGACTGACCATGCTGGGCCGGCCCTGAAAGGGGAGGACGTTGGTGCCGGGTCTGCACGAACAAACGACCTCAAGCGTTCGCACTATGAGGGATGAAGATGTTGGTGACGTTTTCCGGCATAGTGGGCAGCGGCAAATCCACGAATGCCAAGCGGGCCATGCGCGTGATGCAGGAATTGGGATTCACGCCCTACTACCTGCGCTTTCGTTTCGTCGGTTGGCGCGACCTGTTCCGCTCCCCCGTGCAACAACCCTGGGCGCCGCGCGCAGAACTGAAATCCGCCACCTCGAACCTGCCCGCCATGAACGGTCAGGCAAAACGCCGGCTGGAAGTGGACAAACGCATGAACTTGATGGTCGTTTTGGGATATTTGCTGCACATTCTGCGCTTCCGCCTGTTTTTGTCCCTGTATCACCGCCAGCATCTGGTGGTTTTGAATCGCTACTTCTATGACAACTTTGCACACTATCGCATCACCACCCCCGCGGAACGGCGCTACCTGCGGTTCTTGCTCACCGCCATGCCACAGCCCGATCTCGCCTTCCTGATGGTGACACACCCGGACACGGCTTTCTACCGCCGGCCGGAATATCACCGGGAAGAGCTGCAGAAAATTTCCGAAAACTACGCCCAAATGCGACAACTCGATTCCCGGCTCACCGTGATTGCCACTGACAACGTCAGCACGGTGGACAGCCAGATCGAAAGAAGCATTCGTGCTGTCTTTCATCAAATGCAGATGCGCCCGCATGAAGAGAGAATTGCTTCGTAGGATCAAGATTGCCCATCCCACCGCCGCGCTGCATGTCGGAGGCAAGGAAAACGGCATGGTCAATCTGGTCAATGCCATGTCCACCGACATCTTCGAGAACTACATCTTCGTTTTCAAACGCGGCGGTGCGCTGCGTCAGCGCATTGACCCCGGGCAGTGCCAGGTGATCGAACTGGGCACGCGGCAGGGGGGTGACCTGCGCATTTATTTGCGACTGGCCCATCACTTCCGCCGCCTGCGATTCAATATCGTGCACACCCGCTCCTGGAGTTCTCTGCTGGAGGGGATGATCGCCGCCAAGCTCACGGGCGTGCCCCTGCTCGTCCACGGCGAGCATGGCCTGATTAAAGATGACACCAGGATTCATGTCTGGGTGCAGCGCGGCTTTTGGCGGCTGGCCGATCAGGTCATGTGTGTTTCCGAAGCGCTGCGTGAAAGCCTGGTGGCGCGCATCGGCTTCCCGCGCGAACGCATCCGGGTCATCAAAAATGGTGTGGAACTCGAGCGGTTCAACGTGAAAGTCGACCGCCACGAGCTCAAGGCCGCGCTCGGCATCCCGCCACAGGCGCCTGTTTTCGGCAGCATCGGCCGGCTGGTGCCGGTGAAGGACTATGCCACCCTGATCAAAGCGGCCAAAGTCGTGCTCAGCGAGCTGTCCTCGGCACATTTGATCTTTGTCGGCGATGGCCCGCTGCGCGAAGAGCTGCGCGCGCTGGCCGAGCGGCTGGGGATTGCCGCGCAGGTTCATTTTCTCAACTGGCGCAAGGACGTGCCCGCGCTCATGCGCGTGCTCGATGTGTTCGTGCTGTCCTCCCTGAGCGAAGGCATGTCCAACTCGATTTTAGAAGCCATGTGTTCGGGCACGGCCGTGGTGGCCACCAATGTCGGCGGCAATCCCGAGCTGGTGGTCGACAAGGAAACCGGGCTGCTCGTGCCCTCGCAGGATGCCCAACAGATGGGCCGTGCCATTCTTGCCCTGTTGCTCGATGCCAAACGCCGCCGCGCCATGGGAGCAGCCGGCCGCCGCCGCATCGCGGAGCACTTTTCCCTGCAGGTCATGGTGCGCAATTACGAAAAAATGTACCTCGATATTGCCTCCCGCCATTACGATTTTCACCGCGAATTGCAGGACAAAATTGACCGCCGCTTCTCCCCACAATCTGTACTTGCTTCCGCCAGCTATGTTGAGTGATATCGCAGCATCACACCCGGCAAACGCGACCCCGCTCGCAGGCTCCACTCTGCCGGCATCGCGGGAGTCGCTGCCAGAAAGGGAAAGGCGCATTCGCGCGCTCAAGAATGCCCCGCCGATTTTCGTGATCGGTTCGCAGCGCTCGGGCACCTCCTTTCTTTACCGCCTGATCCGCAACTATCTCCGCATCGGTTTCGGGCGGGACAACGGCAATTTCATCCGGTTCATGAAGCACCTGCCGCAATACGGCGATCTCCAGCAGACGCGCAATCTCGAACGATTGCTGCATGACCTGTTCCATCTGCCCGAGTTTAAAAAGCGCTTTCGCGGGCTGGCACTGGACATCGGCTGCTTCATTGCAAACCTGGAAACGCGAACCTATGCTGAAATCGTGCGCCGCTTCTATGCCGAATGGGCCTATTTCAAGGACCCGGACGCCATGCGCTGGGGTGGCAAGACGCCGGATTACTCCATTCATGCGGCCACGCTGCACCAATTGCTGCCGGATGCCAAATTCATTCACATCATCCGCGACGGCCGTGATGTGGCGCTTTCCCTGTTTCGGCTGGCCTGGGGGCCGAAGGATCCGATGCTCGCCGCCCAACACTGGCAGGAACGCGTGCAAAGCGCGCTGGCCTTCGGCCGCCGTGTCGGGCCGGACTCCTATCTCGAGCTGCGCTACGAGAATCTCGTGCAACATCCCGCGCGCGAGTTCGAACGTCTGGTTCGGTTCATCGCCTATGAAGGCGATATTGAAGAAATCGTCCATCGCTTTCGTCGCGAGATCGTTGACACGGTCAAGCGCGACAACTTTGACAAGTGGAGAAAGCAAATGCCGCGGCGCCAGATTCGCGTATTCGAGCAACTCGCGGGCGGCACGCTGCAGACGCTGGGTTATCCAGTCGTCTTTCCCGAGGTGGTCGGCCGGCCGTTCCGGCCCTGGCAACGGCTCTGGCACCACACCGTCAACTTTTCCATCAAACTGCTGATCGCCTTGTTTACGCAGAGCGGCTTGCAGCGCACCGGAGAGAAAGGCAGCCGGGCGTGGGCGGCAATCCGACGCCGGCTGCGCCGCTGAGCGCGATGGGACATGCGGCATACTTGCGACGTTTGCCCTTCACCTCCTGGAGCATATGTCAATCATCATTCGTGAAGCAGATTTGCAGCGCGACCGGCAGGCGATGATGGCCTGCCTGCTGCGCAACCGCGAACGCTATGAAGCCAACGAGACCTTCGTGCGGCGCTTCGATTGGGCCTATCATGACAATCCCCACGGCGCCGGCAAGATTTGGCTGGCGGTCGAAACCGCCGGCGAGCGCGTCATCGGGTTCACCTCCGCCTTCCCCCGCAAAGTCATCGTCAACGGTGAAACCCTGACGGGCTGGAATTGCGCCGATTTCTCGATCGACAAGGAATACCGCACCCTGGGCGTGGCGATCAAGCTGCGGCGTGCCGCCAAGGACTGTGTCGATCGCGGCGAGTTCGCCTTCCTCTACGCCCATCCCAACGACCGCATGCGTGTCGTGCATGAAAAGGTCGGTCATCATGCCATCGGCAAAATGGTGCGCTATGCCGCACTCCTGCGCCTGGATCGCCTGAGCAGTTTGGTGCTCGGCAACAACATGCTGGCGCGCGTGCTGGCCGGCCTCGTCAATCCCTTCCTGCGGCTGCTGACCCGCGGCCACACGGGCGATGGCACCTGTCGTTTCCGCCTGCTGCAGGAAGAGCGCTTTGGTCCGGAATATGACCGCCTGTTCGAGCGGGTCAAACTGCAGCACAGTGTCATCGCCAGCCGCGACACCGCTTATCTGAACTGGCGCTTTCTCGACAACCCCCTGCATCGCGCCAAAAGCTTTCGCATGGAAGACGGGGGCGAATTGAAGGGCTATGTGCTGTACTTCGAAGGCCGGGGCGTGGCTCATGTTGCCGATCTTCTGGTGGACGGCAGGAGCGAGGAAATGCGCCTCCTGCTCGCCGGTCTCATTCACCATCTCCGCAAGGCCGGCTTCAGCACGATTTCCCTGCGGCTGCACAACATGAATCCCGTGCTGGCGCAGGCGCAACAACTCGGCTTTCGCTACCGCAACGATGCCACCTCCACGGTCATCGCCTATGCCGCGCCAGCCTCGCCATACGCCAGCGTGCTGCTGGAAGGCAAGAACTGGTTCATGACTGTCGGCGATCGCGATATCTAAACGTCAAGTTGGCACCTCGCCCCCCAAATGTCACTCTGTAAAAATCTTCTTGAGTGCTTGGGATAATGTCAGAATAAGCATGAATCCCCATACTGGGGAAGATTCCTTCGGAGTGACCGTTTGGGATTGCGGAGCGGATTTTGGTACTTAACGTTGTAGCACGAATCGCCATCCCCAAGCGCTGCCATAGGCGGCAACTGGCGGGACACCGGCCGGCCCTGCCCACTGAGTCGCAGAGACCAAACTGCCCTGAAAGGTTTCGCCATCCTGACACGATCGCGAGAGGCCATGTTTCGGAGGAGGAGGCATCGCCCCCGCCCTGTCGTCAGCAGACGGGAAGGCGCCCGTTGGCCTGAGATCTCCCGGCGCCGCCGCCCGTGCGGTTGCATCTTTTTCACGCATTAACCTCGGAGCTGCACATGGACATTCGCACTGAAGTTGTCAATTTTTTGAAGAAGCAGGCCCCCAGGGGCGTCACATTCAAGGACAGCGACAGCCTGCTCGCCACCGGCGTCATTGACTCGCTCAAGATGCTCGATCTCATCAGCTTTCTGGAAAAGCAATTTCACATCGCCGTCGATGAGGAGGAGATGATGCCGGACAATTTCGAATCGGTGGACGCCATCACGCGGTTCATTCAGCAAAAACGCCAGGGGTTGCATGCCTAGTATTCACCTGCCCTGGGCCGCCTGGTTCGGTGACGGCGTCCAAAGCCTCGATTTGCCCGCCGGCTGGCAGGTGGAAATGTGTGCGATGCACGATGCGCCCGCGCTGCCGCCCGATGAGCTGTTGGCAGCCTGCCGGCGCACCATCGCCAGTCCGCCGTTGCGCGAGCTGGCGGCGGGCTGCCGCTCCGCGGCGATTGCCGTTGACGATCTCAGCCGCCCAACCCCCGCCGCCCTGATTTTGCCCTTTTTCCTCGAAGAATTGCTCGGCGCCGGGATCGCGCAGGAAAACATTACGCTGGTGATCAGTCTGGGCTCGCATACCGCCCTTTCGCATGATGACCTGGTCAAGAAACTCGGTGCCGGCGTGGTGGCCCGCCACCGGGTGATCAATCATGATTGCCAGGGCGAACTCCACGATCTGGGTGTCAAGGTTGGCAATGTGCCGGTGAAGGTCAATGCGGCATTCATGGCGGCGGATCTCAAGATTCTGCTCGGCAGCGTGGTGCCGCATGCGTTCGCCGGGTACAGCGGGGGCGCCAAGATGGTCCTGCCCGGCCTGTCGAACATCGAAAGCATTGAATGGACGCACAAGGCGGTGATGATGGGCTTGCGCGGCCGGGCCGGCACCCTCGAGGGCAACCGTTTCCGCGCCGAGTTCGAGCGCGTTGCCCGGCATGCCGGCGTGCAATTCGCGATTCAAGTCGTGGTCAACAGCCGTCGTGAGATCGCCGGCATTTTTACCGGCGATATTGAGCTTGCCCATCGCGCCGCCGCCGCTTTCGCGGGCAAAATCTACGCGACGCCGGTGCCGGAGCGCGCCGATGTTGCCCTCCTCAACGCCTATCCCAAAGATGATGAACTGCTGCAGGCCGAGAATGCCCTGATGTATCATCACACCGCGCCCGGGGATTATCTCAAGGCCGACGGCCTGTTGCTGCTCACCAGTGCCTGTTCCCTGGGCATGGGACATCACGGCCTGTTCGGGCCGAATCAACGCTTGTACCGCAAACCCATGGCCAAAGGCTTTCTCCAGCAGCGCCAGCTTGCCGCTTTCATGCCGGGCGTGACGGCCGAACAATTTCATCAGGTCTATTGGGAAGGGTATCCGCATTTCAGCACGTGGCCGGCGGTGCGCGAGTATTTGCAGCAACGTTATCCGCAGGGCGGCAAGATGGCGGTGGTGCCATGCAGCAGCATCCAGATTGCGGCTGACGGCCGCAATTCAGGCTGACAACAATTCCGGAAACCCCACCTGCAAAGCCCTTCGCACGCGTCCGCGGACCGAAGGCAGGAACCGATTCCTGGCATTCTGGTTTCGCCCCGTCTCTCAGAAAAGCCGCAAGCCGGCACCAGGGCGCGATGACAGACCCGGGGAAGAGATTCGTTCGTTTCGACCTCGCGCAAGATCATTTCTGCGAATCATTCCGCTGCGGACTTGCCACCACCGGACAAAGGTCACTCATGAGGAGTGTGAAAAAACGTTGGCGATCATTTGCATGGCGCAGCAGTTTGGAAATGTTTTCCCGCAAATGCCGGAAAGGTCACGCGAAAAGCTCGACCAGCCACCAGCGCGTCGTGCAGAAAGTCCGGTGGAGGTTTACGAGCATACCTGATGGGCATTGGGCTCTTCATCTCCTTGCAAGAAGTGGGTGAAGCCGGTTTCAAAGTTTCCCCCTGAGTTTCAACTCCCGGGCGGATGCCAGCGAGCGGCCTTTCCGCTTGCGAGCGAATAGTACAACGTTAAGTTGGCACCTCCACCCCCCCCAATATCATTCTGCAAGCATCTTCTTGAGTGCTTGGGATAATGTCAGAATAACCATCAATCGCGGTACTCGGGAAGATGACCACGAAAATGCCGCAGCGCAGGCTTCCAGCCTGCTGCCGACAAGATGTCTGCGCGACATTTTCATACCGATGGGTGTCCATACGGGCATGGCAAATTCCTCTGCAATGGCAGTTTTGGGTTGCGGAGCGGATTTTAGAACTTGACGTTGTGGTACTAACCACATGGGATCGACACTTTACTTTTGATCAATTTGCCCATGAATTTGGCCATTCCGAGGTCAAAATTGCAGGCAAATTGATCATGATGAAGCAAAATTCACACAAAGTTCGCTGGCTATCCCGGCGTTTGCCCAAACCTGCTTCAAAACGACTGGTCGTGCTGACCGGCGCACGGCAAACAGGCAAAACCACACTGGCGCGACAAGTCTACCCCGAACTGCGCTACCTCAACTTTGAGGCGTTGGAAAATCGCGAGTTTGTGCGAGGCCTGCGTGCCATGTCGTGGGGCAAAAGTCTGGGCGACGCGATTTTGGATGAGGCACAAAAAGAGCCCGCCGTAAGCAGACTGGCGCGGCGGCCTCGTGGTGACCCGCGGTGCGCAAATCGAAGCACTCGATGCCGGAAACAAAATTTGGTGTGTGCCGGTGCATCGTCTGCCCGGCATTTGAGAAAGCGCACGGCTGGCATGTTGATGCTTGCACAAGTAACCGGGCATGCTCGACGCCTCTTTTCCAAACGGTGTTCGCCGTTGTATCGGAAAAAGGTTCCTGCAGAATGACCGTCTCCAAAACGAGTTCGGGAGGCCGTGGGCCATGCCAGGTGCAAGGATGATCCTCCGGGCTCGCAGCCGTCTCGCGGTTTTCGGGGTTGAATCCCCGGCCTTTTCCTTCGCCATCACAGGCCTGATGGCCTGTTTTCCCGGCAGACGGCTCAGCACAGCCGGCAGCCGCGTGATGCCGTTCCCACCGTCCTTTGACCGACCGCCGCCGGGTGATCCCCGCCTGCGATCTTCCGCAAATTCCCGCGCTGGCCTCTATGTTTATCGCCTGAGAGCGCTGACAGCGCGCGACAATCATCGCGGCAAACTCAAGAATGGTCTGGCGGAAATGAAAACTTATCTCCTGCATCATTTTCTCGAAACCCAGGCGGACCGGGCACCGGAAGCCATTTTGTGCCTGCACGATGGCAAAACCATGAGCTACGGCCAAGCCGACAAGCTCGCCAATCGATACAGCCGGGCGTTGCGCTCGCTGGGCGTGAAGCGGGGCGATCGGGTGGGACTGCTGGTGGAAAACTCCAGTGCCTATATCTGCGCCTACTACGGCATCCTCAAGGCCGGTGCGGCCGCGGTCGCCGTCTTCACCACCACCACTGCGCGCACCCTGGCGTTCGTGCTGCACGATTGCGGGGTGAAGGTTCTGATCACACAGAGCAAATTCGTGTCGCTGCTGGAAGGCCTGCAGGAGCACTTGCCGGCATTGCGGGGCCTCATCCTCACCGACAATTTTACCCCGCAGCTCGACTGGCCTGCGAACGTGCTGCACAAACGCGACGTGGCGGAGTTTTCCGAGCATCGCCTCCACCAGACCATGATCGATCTTGATCTCGCCGCGATCATTTACACCTCGGGCAGCACCGGCAACCCGCGCGGTGCGATGCTCAGCCATTTGAATCTGGTCAGCAACACGCGCAGCATCGTGAGCTACCTGGGTTTGACCGCGAATGACCGCATCATGGTGGTGCTGCCGTTCCCCTATGTTTACGGCAAGTCACTGCTCAATACCCACGTGGCGGTTGGCGGCTCGGTGTTGATCGACAATCGCTTCGTCTTTCCGAATCTTGTGCTCAAGACCATGCAGGAGCAGCATGCCACCGGGTTCGCGGGTGTGCCCTCCACCTACGCCATCCTGCTCGGCAAATCCGCGGTGCGCAAGATGGAATTCCCGGCGTTGCGCTATCTCACGCAGGCCGGCGGCGCCATGGCTCCGAACCTGATCCGGGAAGTGATGGAAGTTTTTGCCGGCAAGAAGATTTTCATCATGTATGGCGCGACCGAGGCCGCGGCGCGGCTCAGCTATCTGGCACCGGAGGATCTGCCGCGCAAGGTGGGCAGCATCGGCAAGGCCATTCCCAACGTGGAGTTGCGTGTGATCAAGGAGAATGGCGAGGAAGCGGCACCGGGCGAAACCGGCGAAATCGTGGCCCGGGGCGCGAATATTATGCTGGGCTACTGGAATCAACCCGAGGAAACCCGTGCCGCACTGACGCAACATGGCTTCCACACCGGTGATCTCGGCCGCATGGATGAAGAGGGATTTTTGTATGTCGTCGGCCGCAAGCGTGACATGATCAAGTCCGGCGCCAATCGCGTGAGCGCCAAGGAGATTGAGGAAGTCATCCTTGAACACGCGAAGATTCTCGAGGCGGCGGTGATCGGCGTGCCGGATCAATACCTCGGCGAAGCCATTTGTGCCTATGTCACACTCAAACCCGAGGTAGTGAACGGCAGGGTGGAGGAATTGCAGCAGGAGATCGTCGCGTTCTGTCGTGAGCGTCTGCCGGAATTCAAGGTGCCGCGGCAGGTCATCATCGAGCAAAAATTGCCGAAAAATGAGTCGGGGAAGATTATGAAGGAAGAGCTGCGCGCAAGACATGGCTGCGGAACATGAGGGATACAAGAAGATGTCCTCCCACCTTCCTGGTTTTCAGGTGTGGCGTGCCAGGGGGAAAAGGTTGCAAGGTGGTTGGGACTGCGCAACCAGGAAGAAGGCAGGCCTCCCCGCTGTCCGCCAGAAAGACCCGTGTGCAAACACGGGTCGCACTCCGGGTTTTTTGACAAGATTCCCCCCGGCATGACACTTCCACCAAACGCCTGATGCCAGTCACGGCACCGCCCCCATTGCCGCTGGGCAGCAGACACAAACGCCGGACATGCCCGGCGGCGCCGTGGTGAGCACCCGGTCGTCTCAGTGCACTCCGTTTTTTGTGTTGATCTGTATTCAATCAGGAGATTAAATGCCGTTGAAGATTTGTAATGTCGTCGGCGCACGGCCGAATTTCATGAAGATCGCGCCGCTCATCGAGGAGATGCGCAAACACGCCGATATTGCGGCCAGCCTGGTACACACCGGCCAGCATTACGACGAAAAAATGTCGAAGCTGTTCTTTCAGGATCTCGGTTTGCCCAAGCCCGACGTCTATCTCGGTGTCGGTTCCGGCGGCCACGGCGAACAAACCGGCAAAGTGATGATCGAGTTTGAAAAGGTTGTGCGCGCGAACAAGCCGGACATCGTGCTCGTCGTCGGCGACGTCAACTCCACCATTGCCTGCGGGCTGGTGGCGGTGAAAATGGGCGTGCGGCTCGCCCACGTCGAGGCCGGCTTGCGCTCCTTCGACCGCAGCATGCCGGAGGAAATCAACCGCATTCTCACCGATCAAATCTCCGACTATCTCTTTCTCACCGAACGCGCCGCCCGGGAAAACCTGCTGCGGGAGGGCATTGCCGCGGAAAAAATTCATTTGGTCGGCAATGTCATGATCGATTCGCTGCTGAAGCACCGCGCGCACGCCGAACGCTCCGCCATTCTCGCCGAGTTGAAGCTGGAAGCCGGGCGTTACGGCCTGATCACGCTGCACCGGCCGAGCAACGTCGATGTCCGCGAGAATCTCGAAAACATCCTGCAGGCCCTGTTTGCGTTGCAGCGCGATCTGCCGCTGGTTTTTCCAGTTCATCCGCGCACGCGCAAGCAGATGAAACTGTTCGGACTGGAGGAGCGGCTGGCTGCGGCCAGCAATCTGATTCTCACCGATCCGCTCGGCTATCTCGATTTCTTGAAGCTGATGGCGCATGCCCGGCTGGTGCTGACTGACAGTGGCGGCATTCAGGAGGAAACCACGGTGCTGGGCGTACCCTGCCTGACGGTGCGTGAGAACACCGAACGGCCGGTGACCGTGAGCGAAGGCACCAATCTCGTCATCGGCATGTCGCGCGAACGCATTTTGGAGGAGAGCTACAAGATTTTGGCGGGCCGCGGCAAGCAGGGCAAGCAACCCGAGCTTTGGGATGGGCGGGCGGCAGAGCGGATCGTGCGGGTGCTGCGCGAGTCTTGATCGGGTTCGACCGGAGCAGCAGCCCCCCATTCATATCAAAAATCAGCCAAACCGTGCAACCGTCGAATTTGGGTAATTCGGGATCTGAAAGCCCCGGATCGGGCCGCTGCAGAAACGGCAGTCACCAATTCGCTAGTGCGGAACAAAGCCGGAGGGGGCTCTTCGGAAAATACTCGAATTTTGCACGCTGGCTTGCTGTTTTCCGGAGGAAATGGCGTGTTCACAAAACTCCGCCGGCTATTCCGTTCGAAGTCGGGCAAGGCTTTTTTCGAATATAGAGCGGCCCGGACTGCGAAATTCGCCCATTTGGCGCAGGCGTCATCTTTTTCCTCCCACGAGAATGCGCTCCCACGAAATGGTTTTTTCGTGGGAGTTCTGTTTTCGGGGCAGGATTTTGGGCTTGATCTTGACATCGAGGGTTGAAGCTCTGCCTTGCCATGAACTGGGCCTCGCGAGCGGAACCGCCGGGTGTTCTCCTTCTCATCTCAAGGCAGCCCCAGGAAACAGCTCCAGCGGGGCAAACTGTTTATCGCTGCGCCTCCTGCCGTAGTTGACCGCACGTTGGCCTGCAAAATTTTTTATGCACCACCCCGTTGGTGGTTGGGCGTCGCGATCAAATCGGCGTTCCTCGCGCAGGGGATCAATCTGCCTGCAAAATTCCGGGATAAAACGCAGCGTGAATGTAAGGTGAGCAGCGTGCCCCCAATTCGGTTGCAGCCACATACCGTCTTGCGGTCTGGCCGCGCCGATGAGCGTGGCACCGAGGATCATTTCGATTTTCACGGGAGAAAAAGCGGGCGGCTGTGTCAAATAGCTCTCTCCGGGGCGCGGACTGCGAGCCGGCTTCAAGCAGCATTCAAATTCTTGTCCGGCGCCGGCGGCGCAGCAGGAGAAAATAAATGACGGCATTGCTGAGCAACACCAACATCCCCCCAAAAAATTGCATGCGCGGCGTGAGGGTGGCGGGATAGATGAGCGGGATCAAATAGTGTTCGATGAAGCTGGTGTGGTAGCCGGTGGCCGCGCCCCGTTGACGCAGCCAGTTTTCCAGCGGTGTGAGCGGGCATGTGCCGTTGGTGAACTCGATCGCGGCACCCCACAGCATTGCCGGTAAATGCAGCTGGGCGCAACGCGGCCAGCGCCACACCAGCAGACCGCCGAACAGGACAAACAGGATGAAGAGCAGATGCAGCACCACTACTGCATCTGCCAGCGCGCGATACCACATGGTTCATCCCAATCGAAAAATCGCCCGTCCGGCCCGTTGGGCGTGCACCAACCCGACAGTCCGTGCTTTGTGCAGGAGAATGCGCACGTCCGGGAGGGTTTGCCAACGGTCACCGTTCAAGCTGCGGGAATGCGTTGCTCCAGCCACTCTGCCATATCCGCAAACACGGTTTCCTTGCCGGGCTCATTGAACAGCTCGTGATAGAATCCTGGATAGAGTTTTAGGGTTTTGTCGGCCGCGGCCGCCCGTGCCAGCAGGTTTTGACTGCCGGCGGGGTCGGTCAAGCGATCGGCCGTACCGTGCAGAATGAGCAGCGGCAGCGCGAGCTTTGCGCAGTCTTGTTCCAGGATTGTCATGATATCGAGCAGTTCGCGCCCGAGACGCGCGGTGATTTTGCCGTGAAAAACCAGGGGATCGTTTTCATAGGCTGCCACCACCTGCGGGTCACGGCTGATGGCCGCGGCCTCGAGCTGCACGGCGCGCAAGGTGGGCGTGCAGCGTGAGAGCAGGCTGCTGAGGGCCATGAGCAGCGGCGGCACATTGGCATTGCTCTTGAGGCCCGGGGCCGAGAGGATCAAGCCCTCACAGCGGCAGCGGCCGCTCACGGCATAGGCCAGGGCAATGGTGCCGCCCATGCTGTGGCCAACCAGCAGGCAGGGGAGACCAGGCTGGAGCCGCCGAACCCTCCCGCAAAAAATTTCCAAATCATCGACAAAATCGCCGAAGCTCGCAATGTGTGCGCGCCGGCCGGGTGAGCGGCCGTGGCCTTGCTGGTCAAAGGCATACACTGCCAGGCCGCGCGGCACGAAGTAATCAACCAGATTCAAATAGCGGCCGCTGTGCTCGGCCAGGCCGTGAACGACGACCAACACGGCACGCGCCCCTCCCCCGGGCAGCCAGCATTGATAAAACAACCCTTGCTGCTTGCGGCCGTCAAAAGCGCCGGTTTCGTGCTTCATGCATTCTCTCCCTGCCTGATGGAAAACCCGGACCTTGTGCCCTCCGGCGGTATGCCCGCTGCGCCATTGTCGCGGCGTGCCAGCTTCTCCTCGAGATTGCGTTTGACGGCCGGCCATTCGCTGTCGATGATGCTGTAGTACACCGAGTGCCGCACCCGGCCCGCGCTGGTAATCATGTGGTTGCGCAGAATCCCTTCCTCCTGCGCGCCCAGCCGCAAAATGGCTCGGCGCGAGCGCTCATTCAGCAGGTCGGTTTTGAATTCCACCCGCAGGCAGCCCAGCGTTTCGAAGGCGTGGCGCAGCATGAGATATTTGGCTTCGGTGTTGATGGCTGTCCGCTGCCAGGGCTGCGCAATCCACGTCCAGCCGATTTCGACACGGCGATTGGCCGGGTCGAAGTTGCCAAAGCGCGTGCTGCCGATGGCCCGGCCGGTGGCGGCGAGACAGGTGGCAAAGGGCAGCGCGCTGCCTGCCGCCTGTTCCCGCAGGGCGGTGGTGATGTAGGCTTGCAGGTCGTCACGATTGCGCACCGGCGAAACGGTGAACCGCCAGAGCTTTTCATCCAAACCGGCGGAGCACAGATCCTCGAGATGCGTCAGGCTCAGAGGCACCAGGCACACGTGGCGGCCCGGGAGGGTGACAGGCCGCAAGGTCATTGGCGACAGGGTCTGTGTGATGTAGCGATCAGTACGAAGCGACATGTGAAGTCCTCCGGATGGTTCGGGTTTGCGGGCAAACTTGAAGAAACCCGTCTCCAAAAACAAGTGCTAATTCGTGTTTGTCCAAAAGCGTTTCAACCTTGGAGAGCCGGGATTTGCAGAACAGCGGGGACCGGGAAAGATCCGGGCGAGGCGCGGCGACGGCCCGGCTGCTGGCGCAAAACGTCGGGTCAGCCGGGCCGGGAGATGTTCGGAGGAATAACAATCCGGCAAAATCTCGGGAAAAGCCGGGCTGTGCTTCCGCATTTGCGGGCGGGGAACGTAGTATCCCATGACGACTTGCGACCTTTTGCCGGTGCTGTTCGCGACCGGGCCACCGCCTGATCGGCGATGGCAACATTGTCCATCACCTCATCATTTCCCACCTGCCTCATGCTGTCGTCAACGCGCCATCTCTTTGGGAAAATGACTTGACAATGACCGCAAAAACATTACACTGGTGGGTGCTTGCCACAAGCGAGGCAAATCCAATCTCCCACCGGTTTGGGGCTGTCGGTTCCCAACCGCCGGGCCCGACAGTCTTTCCGGTTTCACTGACCTCCGGAGGGCATTCATGAAGAAATTTGCGGGCATTGGCACACTCCTGTTGTGGCTCCCGCTGCTGCTGCCGGCGCAAACGATCAAAGTTGAAGCCATGCGGCCGCAGTTCAAGTTTGGCAATGCGGAGCCTTCCACCTTTACTTCGGCATGGTTCGTCACGGTCACGCTGCCGGTGATCAAAGACGGTGTGAGTTTCGTCGGCCAGCTTCCTTTTGCGTTCGGCAAACTGGAAAATGCCGGCGTGCCAACCAGTGACGAAACGCTGGGCAATCCCGGCTTTGGGCTGCACTTTGGCGGGCGGAATCATGCCCTCGAGGTGATGCTGCGGCTGCCGGTGACGAAAAATGATTTTGCGGCTTTCGTCGGGTCGATCGCCGATTTTGACCGGCAGGAAGCTTTCATTCCGGATTTGATTCCGCTGACCGGCAGGATCAGAACCAAGCTGTCGATCAGCAAGTTCAGCCTGCATCCCTACGGCGGGGTCTCGTTCAACATCAAAACCGAACGCGGCCAGAACCAGTTTTTCCAGACGGTGTTCAACAAACTGCGCGAAAACGACGGCGAGTTGCATTTGCTTTATGGCGCGGAGGGCTGGTTCGACTTTCAACCGCTTTATCTGGGTGCTTCGTTCACCGGCCGCGGGTGGCTTTCTTCGGGCGGCAGTTTCAATGACAGCGTGATCAATCAGGCGGCGGTGCGCGCCAAGCTGGTTTTCGAGAAATTTTCGCCGGGCGCGTATTTTCGCGTGCCGCTCGACGATTTGCTGCTGGACAATGTTGTCGGGCTTTATCTCGATGTGATGTTGTAAGCCCGACACCCGCAAGGTGCCGGCGTCCCGGCGGAAAACAAAGCGAGTGTAAAATGCGCCGGCTTTTTGTCACGGTTGGTGAACCGTTCACGGATCACCAACCGGTGCGATGAAGCCTGCGACCGCGGCATTGCGGCCTGTCCGCTGATCGCCAGCCACGGCGGCGCAGCCACCACTCTCGTAGCGAGGGCGAACTCGCTTTGTGTCACAATCCCATTGCACGCCTCAACCGCCAATCACCTGCACGTCGTCTGATTTTTCGCCTCCTCTTGTTGGCATGCCAGCTCGAGAGCGAAGGCGTGTGGCGCCCGGCGACTCGGGTTCGCAGGCCGTGATTTGACCCACCGGAGGGGGAGAGCGATTCTTGTGCACGATTCGGCCATCACCTCTCTAATCTAAAACTTTCACCTCCTGCAAGCGACTCATCAACCAAGAACCTGCAACCGGGGAGAAGACCATGACATCTTCCTGCCAAGCCTGGCTCCGGCAAGCGGCCCTGCTGGGCGGATTGCTCGCGCTTTTGCTGCTGGTGAGCAGCCCGGCCCACGCGCAATTGAAGCTCAAGGAAGCGGTACTGGCTGAGCGTGTTGCCGCCGCCTCCGTGCCCAGCAATCCCACTCCCCAACCTGGCGAGAATATTTCCGTGGCCATCACGGTGGATACGCGCTCCCTGGAGGGCAATGACGTCCGCCTGGCGGCGTATGAGGCCACTCTCACCTGGCGGCCGGATATTCTCGAGTACACCGGGTTCACACCCGCCCCGGCACCGTGGAACAATCCAAATGTGCAGACCGCCGGTGTGGCGAGTGGCAAACTCGGGTGGAATGCCTTTGTGCCCGGTGGCGATGCCCCCGGCCTGCTTACCCTGATTCATGTCAATTTCAGAGTCATTGGCGCCCCGGACTCCAGCACCACGCTGAATCTGGCGTTTTCCGTGCTCACCACCTCGTTCACACGCAATCTGCTCGGCTTGCTGTCGATCACCAGTGGCAGCGTGCGGGTGACCTCCGCCAACCGGCCGCCTCAATTCACCACCACCATCCCGGATACCAGCATGGATGCCGGGGACACGCTGGCCGTGGCCGTGGCCGCGACGGATCCCGACGGTGATGCCATTAGCCTCACGCCCGGCCCCCTGCCCGCCTTTGCCGTGTTCGTCGATCATGGCGACGGCACCGGCACGTTTCGCTTCACGCCCGGCTTCGATGATTATGGGATCTATCCCGGTCTGCAGGTGACCGCCACCGACAACGGCGTGCCGCCGCTGTCCGCGAGCACCTCCTTCACGCTGACAGTCCGGCAGGTGGAGAATCCGCCCCGCCTGGAACCGATTGCCGATCAAACCATGAAGGAAGGCGATTCGCTGGTGGTGGGCATAAAGGCGAGCGATCCTGATGGCGATGACATTACGCTGGCGGTCCATGGGCTGCCGGCTTTCGGCACTTTCATCGACAACAATGACGGCAGCGGCACGATCATCTTCACGCCTGATTTCACCCACGCCGGCGACTACCGTCTGGAGGTCACCGCCAGCGATGACGGCACGCCGCCGCTCACCGATCGCAAGGCCTTCACCCTGACCGTGAATAATGTCAATCGCGCGCCGGTGTTGCAGCCGGTTGCGGATCAGACGATGTCCGAAGGCAGTGTGCTGGAGCTGATCTTGTCGGCGAACGATCCCGATCAGGACAGCCTGGTCTATTTCACCGCCAATCTCCCGGCCTTCGGCGTGCTGTTCAACAGGCTCGATGGCACGGCGCTGCTGCGTTTGGCGCCCTCCTTCAGGGATGCCGGGGTTTACAACAACATTGTGATCGCGGTGCGCGACAACGGCACGCCCGTTCCTCTTGCCGATTCCACCACCTTCTCGCTCACCGTGACGGAAGCCACGGAGCCGCTGCTTTGCCAGGTGAAGATTCTCAGCCCCGCCAGCGGTTTCGTGAGCTGTGACAGCACGGTGACCGTGTGCTTCTCGGCGGGGGCCGCCGGTGGTCTGGCGCCGCTGACCAAAGTCTGCAAGATCAACGGCGAAGTCACGCCCGACTCCTGCGGCACGGCCAGACTGACTGCCGGCCGGAACACCATCACGGTGGCATGCACTTTCACCGATGCCACCGGCACGGTCTGCGTTGCGATCGACTCGATTCATGTTTTTGCCAGCCGGCTGACCTGCCAGCTTCAAATCGACACGCCGGCGGACAGCAGCTTCATCTGCGCCACGACGATCAACGTCAGCGGCACGCTTGCGACAGGCGGCGGCCTGGGGCCGGTGACCTCGAGCTGTGACATCAACGGCACGCCGGTGACGGTGGGCGGCGGCGCCTTCGGCGCCACGGTGAACCTGAATCCGGGCTACAACACCATCATCGCAACCTGCACGCAGCGCGACAGCGCGGGATGCGAGACCGTGTGCACCGACCGGGTCGTGGTTTTTGCCGACACCAGCGCGCCGCAGTGCACGTTCGATTTCAGCAGACTGCCGCTGATCACCGGCGAAGCCATCGACGAGGAAAGCGGCATCCTTCGCATCGAACCGTTCAATGAAGTCAATCGCGTGGTGATCATTGAACCGTTTGCGCCCGGTGCCAGGCGGGTGCGCTTCCGCAGCGAACGCACCCAGCCGCAGGGCCGTTCGGGATTCATGTTGAAGATCACCAACATGGCGGGCTGCGAAATCGTGTGTGATCCGATCTATCTCAGCCTGAATCCGGAGCAGGCCCCGGTGTCCTTCAGCCTGCCGCCGATCGATCGCTATCTGTTCGTCAACAACCACGGCCTGGAGCGCATCGAAATGCGAATCAACCAGCACGACATCAAGCTGATTGCGCGGGCGGAGGGCTTCGTGCGCGCAGGCAACACCTACTTCATGCCGTTCCACGGGCCGCGCACCATCGACCTGGAAGAGTATCTCCGGCCGGGCGAGAATGATTACACCGTGGCGGCTTTTGGCTCCGCCGGCAGCAGCGCGGATTTTCTGATCACGGATTTTCGTGTGGATGACTCGGCCACCGGTGTCGCCACCGGCCGCCGGCAGGAAGGTTCGGTGCCCACCGCTTTCATCTTGCGGCAGAACTACCCGAACCCGTTCAATCCTGCGACCCGCATCGTCTTCGAAGTGCCGGCAGGCTGGACAGCGCCGGTGACGCTGCGTGTGTTCAACCTGCAAGGGCAGTTGGTGCAGACGCTGTTCGACGGTTACGTCCGGCCCGGCCAGCATACGATCCCGTGGCAGGCGCGCACTGCCAGCGGCCAGGCACTGCCCAGTGGCGTTTATTTCTATCAAATCCGCTCCGGTGATTTTGTGGCGGTGCGCAAGATGCTGTTGGAAAAATAAGGCCGGTCAGGCCGGGTAATGAAGAGCGGGCTTTTGCGGCCATCCTGCCGAACCAGCGGGCTGGCTGGCGAAAGCCCGCCGGCTGTGCGGGGTATGGTGCCGTCCCTCGGGCTGTAATACAACCTCCCTTTTCGACAATCGATTCTCATTTCCCTCAACCATTCGCGCTCACTCTTCGCGGAGAACGTCTTCTCCGTGGAGGGTCGTTTGGGCCGGTGTTTCTCATGTAAGTTGCGACCAGGCACCGCTGTTGCCCTGCGCAGGTGCCTGTTGGAAGGCGGTGAACTGCAATCCAAGAGGTGCACAATGAACGCATTGATGCGATGGCTGGATGAGGTGGCAACAGCCGGCAATGCCCGGTGTCTACTGCGAATATTGGCCGATATGATGATGGTGGGACTGGTGAGTGTGCTGTGGCCGGTGGCGCAGGCACTGGCCGGCAGCCCGCACACCATCACCATTGACGGCAATAATGATTTTGCCGCCAATGAGGACGTGCCCGGCACCAGCGGCAGCACCTGGTATTTCACCTGGGATGCGACCAGCTTCTATTTTGGCCTGAATGCGCCGGATGTTGCCTCCGGCAGTGCGACCAAGTTCGTCCTGCTTTATCTCGATGCCGATCCCCGCCAAAACCCGCTCTCGGGCAACGGTGCCTCCCTCGGCCAGAATTACAACACGCAGCATCCCGGGCTGCCGTTCAATGCCGATTATCATTTTCGCTGGAAGGCCGACAACACCTTTACCGATTTGATGAGCTGGAACGGCAGCAGTTGGGTGGGCGGCAACAACAGCGGCGTGCAGGCGTTCCAAAGCGGCACCTTCGTGGAATTCAAGATTCCGCGCGCCAATCTTGGCAATCCCGCGCAGCTCTACGTCTGCGGCGCGATGATCAACGAGCAGGCCTTTGTCGAGAGCACTTTCTTTCTCACGCCGCAAAGCAACGGGCCGGACGGTTACGACAAGGATTTCACCCATTACTTCGGCTTCCCGCTCGTCGACAACATCGCCCCGGATTTTTCCGGCCATGAGGACACCTATCCGGTGGCGAGCGTGACGACCGGCAACTACAGCAATGGTTCCACCTGGACCGGCGGCGTGGCACCCCACAACAATTCCAATGTCTTCATTCAAAACGGCCACACTGTGACACTCGATGCCGGCGGCGACGCGAAGCATCTCACCGTGATTGCCGGGGGCACGTTCAACGGCAGTTCGAACACCTTGAATCTCGCCAACAACGCCCTGCTGACCAACAACGGCACGTTCAACGCCGGCACCGGCACGGTTGCTTTTGCCGGCACCGGCACGGTGGCGGGAACCATCGCCTTCAACACGGTGGTGATTGCCAGCGGCGTGAACTTCGGCACCGCCGCGACGGTCAACGGCACGCTGCGCATCAACACCGGCGGGTTTGTGAATACGAACGCGCCGAGCTATGGCAGCGCCTCGACTTTGTTGTACAACACCGGCGGCAGCTACAATGCCTCGGCGGAGTGGACCGCCAATGCCGCGAGCGGCGCCGGCGTGCCTCACCATGTCCAGCTTTCGAACAGCACGACGCTGAATTTGTTTTCCGACAATCGCACCGCCAACGGCTCGCTCACCATTGATGCCGGCAGCACGCTGATTGCCACCAGCGGCATTCTCACGCTCGGCGGCGATTTCATCAACAACGGCACGTTCAACCACAATGGCGGCAATGTGACGTTTGCCGGCAGCGGCACCCAAACCGTGAGCGGCAGCGCGGCCAGCACGGCCTTCAACACGATCACACTCAACCTGGGCACGAGCGCGAGTATTCTCGATGTGCTCATGCCGGTCACCATGGCGGCGAACGGGCTGACCCTGACGCAGGGCACGTTCAAGCTCTCCAGCGCGGCCACGATCACGCCCTTCAGCGGCTCGGAGACGATTCCGACCGGCGCCGGCTTTCATCTCAATCATGCCGGCGCAACCTCGAATTGGGGCAGCTCCGGCTCGCTGGATTTGGACGGCAAACTGATCATCGACAATGGCACGATGACGATCGGCAGCAGCGCCGGCAACGAGTTGACGATGAATGCCGCGACTTCGGAGGCGACCCTCAACGGCGGCGTTTTGAATTTGGCGGGACGCCTGCGCGTCGTCAGTTCAAGCTCGGGCAACGGCCTGACGATTACCGGCGGCGAAATGGTGGTGACCACGGTCGGCAACAACAGCAGTTCCGATCCCAATTTCAACCTGGGTGCGACGGGAAAATTCACCATGACCGGCGGCACGGTGACGCTGGAGCGCGCCAATGGCAGCGCCAGCGGCGGCGAGCTGGTCATCGCAAGCGGTTCGGGTGCCAAAAGCATCACGGGCGGCACTTTTCGCATCGGCAACGCCGCGACGCCGGCGGCGCAGACGATCGAAATCAACAGCGCGGTGCCGCTTTTCCATTTCACCGTCAACAGCGCCAATGCCACGGCACAATTGGTGAATGCGCTCGACGTCGACGGCAATCTCACCATCAATGCCGGCGCGCTGAATGCCAACAATTTCAATATCAATCTCGCCGGCAATTGGACCAACAACGGCACATTCACGCCGGGCACCGGCACGGTGACCACGGATGGCGCCAGCCCGCAAACCATGTCCGGCTCGACGTTTTACAATCTGACCATCAATAATGCCAGTGGCGTCACGCTGCTCACCGATGAAACGGTCGGCAACACACTGACGTTGTTGGCCGGCAACGTGACCACGGGCACGAACAAAATGATCATCACCAGCGGCGGCAGCGTCGCGCGCAGTAGCGGCCACATTGTCGGAAATTTGCAGAAGTATTTTGCCGCCGCCGGCACACAGACTTTTGAAATCGGCGATGCGGGCAATTATACGCCGGTCGATTTGACCTTTGCCGCCATCAGCACAGCCGGAAACGTGACCGCGAGCACCCAGGCGGGCGATCATCCCAACATTGGCTCCTCGACGCTGGATGCCGGCAAAAGCGTCAATCGCAGGTGGACCTTGACGCCGGACGGCAGTCTCAGCTTCACCAGCTTCGATGCGACCTTCAACTTTGCCGGCAGTGATCTTGACGCCGGGGTTAACACCAACAACCTGATTGTGGGCAAGTTCGACGCCCCGAATTGGAGTTATCCCACGGTCGGCACGCGCACCGCAACCAGCACGCAGGCAACAGGGATGACGAGCTTCAGCGATTTTCAGGTGGCAGAGCCGGCAACACCGCCAGGCGTCACCATCACCGAGTCGGGCGGGAGCACGGATGTGACCGAGGGCGGCGCGACGGACAGCTACACGGTGGTGCTCAACACGGTGCCGACGGACGATGTCACGATTTCTTTTGCCACCGGCAGCCAGTTGCAGCCGATGGCGGCGCTCACTTTCACGCCGGCGAATGCGCTGACGCCGCAGACGGTGACGGTGAGCGCGGTGGATGATGCGGTTGCCGAGGGC